>DATHSP010000222.1:0-4450 GCA_035464075.1 Thermoleophilia bacterium
CGACGAGCGCCGTCGCCGCCGCCACGTTCGCGGCCACGTCGGCGCGCGTGTTCATCTGCACGCAGGCGACGCGCAGGCGGTGGCTCATCGCGCGCAGGCCATGAGGCCGAGGATCTCCCACGCCACGGTGGCGGCGAGTGCGGCCGTGAGCTGGGAGACGTCGAGATCGGGGACGACCTCGACGACGTCGGCGCCGGCGAGGTCGAGGCCGCGACAACCGCGCAGCAGTGCCAGGGCCTGCATCGAGGAGGGGCCGCCGACTTCGGGCCCGCCCACCCCGGGGGCGAAGGCCGGGTCGACGAAGCCGAGGTCGAAGGTCAGGAACGCCTTGCCGGCCGCGCGCTCGACCGCCATCTCAACGACGCCCGTGCCCAGCTGCGCCAGATCGAGCCAGGGCACGATCTCAAAGCCGAGGGCGCGCGCCTCGTCGTACCCTCCGGGCCCCGACAGCCCGCCGCGCAGACCGAGCTGCGTCGAGCGCGCCGGGTCGACGAGCCCCTCTTCGACGGCGCGGCGCACGACGGTGGCGTGCGCGTAGCGCTCGCCGCCGTACTCGTCGAGCGTGTCGCCGTGGGCGTCGAAGTGGATGAGGGCGAGCGGCCCATGGTGGCGCGCGGCGGCCCGCAGCTCGGCCAGCGTGACGGTGTGGTCGCCGCCCAGACCGAGCGGCACGACGCCGGCGGCGTGGAGCGGCGCGAGCGCCGCCTCGAGCCGCTCCAGCGAGCGGCCGACGAAGCCCGGCACCACGCCGGCGTCACCCCAGTCGACCACGGAGAGGCGCTCGAAGAGGGCGACGCGCTGGGCCGGGTTGTACTCGGGCCGCAGCCCGAGGGCGGCTTCGCGCACGGCCTTCGGCCCGAACCTCGCCCCGGCCCGCACGCTCACCCCCGTGTCCAGGGGAAGCCCGATGACGGCGACGTCGACGTCGGCCGGGTCGGTCACGTGTGGCAGGCGCAGGAACGTCGCGACGCCGGCGAAGCGCGGCGCCTCGGACGGCGGCGTCGGATGGTACCGCTTCACATCACCTCCCTCTGGCCCACGGCGCAAGTATGGCATAGGCTTCCGCCGAGGGGACGCCGCCGACCGCGGCGGCGCACCACGAGGGCGACGGAGGGGCCGTGGCGCCCGAGAAGATCCGGATCCTCGTCATCGACGACGACCGGGATCTCACCGAGACCGTGCGAGGCGTGCTTGAGGCGCAGGACTACGAGGTCCTGACCGCCGACGACGGCGAGCGCGGTCTCGAGCTCGCCTACACCGAGCGGCCGCACCTCGTCCTTCTCGACCTCATGATGCCGGGCATGGACGGCTACCGCGTCTGCCGCGAGCTGCAATTCGGCTACACGAAGGACATCCCCGTCGTCATCCTCACCGCGAAGGCCGACCTCCCCGACATGATGGAGGCGAGCCGCTGCGGGGCCACCGGGTTCGTCACCAAGCCGTTCCGCGTCGACCACCTCCTGCAGACCGTGCGCAACGTGCTGCGCGACGCGTCGGTCTACTACGACGAGATCACCGGCCTCCCGACCCTCGCCAACGTACAGGTCGAGATGCAGCGCGTGCTCGCCGACCACCCGCAACTCGGCATCATCTACGTGTCGCTCGACGGCGTCTACGCCCTCGAGCAGCTCCAGGGCTTCGAGGTGGTCGACGAGGTGTTCCGCGTGATCGGCCAGCGGCTCCTCTCCGCCCGCGGTGAGCTGCTCCGCGGCGACGACTACGTCTCGGTCTCGAGCCTCGGCAACGCGTTCCTCATCGTGCTCTCGCCGGCCCGGGACCAGGCGACCGTCGACGACCGCGACCTGCTCGCCATCAAGCGCCGGCTCGAGGAGCGCCTGCTGCGCGACCTCGAGCTCGAGCTCGAGGGCCGGCTGCTGATGAACATCGACGTCTTCGTGGGCTACGCCCGTCTTGCACGCTCGCCCAAGGTGCGCTTCAGGCGAGCGCTGCTGCAGGCCATCACCGAGGCGACGACGCGCATCGAGAGCGAGCGCGGCGAGCTGCGCGACCGGCTGCGAGGGGAGCTCGACCGCATCCTCACCTCACAGCAGGTGAGCTGCGTCTACCAGCCGGTCGTGCGCCTCAAGGACTACGTCGTCGTCGGCTACGAGCTCCTCGCTCGCGGACCCCTGCAGAGCGACCTGCACTCCGCCGACGCGCTCTTCGACGTGGCCCGCGGCGCCGACCGGCTGACCGAGCTCGACCGCCTCTGCCGCCAGACCGCGGCGCGCAGCAGCGCGACCCTGCCCGCGCAGATCCTGCGCTTCGTCAACATCGACCCCGGGGCCCTGTTCCGCACCCTCAGCGACGTCGCCATCGACGAGTACATCGCCGAGCTGCCGGAGGCGCTGCGCGCGGCGACGGTCCTCGAGATCACCGAGAAGAGCGTGATCGACGACTTCCATCACTGTCGCACGGTGATCGCGCGGCTCCGCGCCCACGGGTTCCGGGTCGCGGTCGACGACGCGGGCTCGGGCTACTCAGGTCTGCAGACCATCGTCGAGACCGAGCCCGACTACATCAAGCTCGACATCAGCCTCACGCGCAACCTCGACCGATCGCTGGTCAAGCAGAAGATGGTGCGCACGCTCGGCGCCTTCTGCCGCGACGCCGGCATCGAGCTGATCGCGGAGGGCGTCGAGACCCGGGAGGAGCTCGACGCCCTGCGCGAGCTCGAGGTGCCCTACGCCCAGGGGTTCCTCTTCGCCCAGCCGGGCTCGCCGTACCCGCTGCGCGACCGCATCGACCCCGCCGCGGCGGCCCTCGACGCGGCCGCCGACGACGCCTGAACCCCGCGCCCATCGCCCGGCCGGGCGACGCCTGCGCGCCGCACCGTTGACAGCCCGTGGTACAATCCGCGCCACGATGACGAGCCCCGGCGCCACACCGAGCACCACCCGCAGCTGGCGCTGCTGGCTCTGGCGCGCCTCGCGCGCCTGACTCTCCGCACCCTCGTTCCGCAGGGCACCCTTCTTCCCACCCGGGCACAGGTGCGCCCGCATCCCGTCCCAGATCAGCCGACCGTACGGTGCGACCAGGCGCCGTGAAGCGATCCCGCAAAGGAGGTGCGTCATGAAGAAGAAGTTCCTTCTCGACGAAGAGAGGATCCCCAAGGCCTGGTACAACGTCGTGGCGGACCTCCCGGAGCCGCCGGCGCCGCCCCTCAACCCGGCCACGGGCCAGCCCGCCGGGCCCGAGGACCTGGCGCCGATCTTCCCGATGGGCCTGCTCGAGCAGGAGATGTCGCCCGAGCGCTACATCGCGATCCCCGACGAGGTCCGCGACATCTACCGCATCTGGAGACCGACGCCGCTGATCCGCGCCACAGGGCTGGAGAAGGCGCTCGACACCCCGGCGCGGATCTTCTTCAAGTACGAGGGCGTCAGCCCCGCCGGCTCGCACAAGTCGAACACGGCCGTCGCCCAGGCCTACGACAACAAGCAGGAGGGCGTCACGCGGCTGGCGACCGAGACCGGCGCCGGCCAGTGGGGCAGCGCCCTGTCGATGGCCTGCCACATGTTCGGGATGGACCTCACCGTCTACATGGTCAAGGTCAGCTACCAGCAGAAGCCCTACCGGCGGACGCTCATGCAGCTCTACGGCGCCGAGGTCTTCCCGAGCCCGACCGAGCACACCGCGTACGGCCGTCAACTGCTCGCCGAGGACCCGGACAACGGCGGCAGCCTCGGCATCGCCATCTCCGAGGCCCTCGAGGACGTCGTCACCCACCCCGGCTCCAAGTACTCGCTGGGCAGCGTCCTCAACCACGTCCTCCTGCACCAGACGGTGATCGGCGAAGAGGCCATCGAGCAGATGGAGATGGCCGACGCCTACCCGGACGTCGTGCTGGGCTGCGTGGGCGGCGGCTCGAGCTTCGCCGGCATCGCCTTCCCCTTCATGCGCGAGAAGCTCGCCGGCAAGACCTCGACCCGCTTCCTCGCCGTCGAGCCGACCGCCACACCGTCCTTCACCAAGGGCACCTTCGCCTACGACTTCGGCGACACGGCGAAGATGACGCCGCTGCTGAAGATGTACACGCTGGGGCACGACTTCATCCCGGCCGGCATCCACGCCGGCGGTCTGCGCTACCACGGCATGGCGCCCCTGCTCAGCCACGCCTACGACCTGGGCCTGATCGAGGCCACGGCGGTGCGGCAGACCAAGGTGTTCGACGCGGCGCGCCTGTTCGTGCAGACGGAGGGCATCGTCCCGGCGCCCGAGTCGGCGCACGCCATCATCGCCGCCATCGACGAGGCGCTCGCCGCCAAGGCGGAGGGCACCCCGCGGAACATCCTCTTCAACCTGACGGGACACGGTCATCTCGACCTGGCCTCGTACGACAGCTTCCTCGCCGGCGACCTCCAGGACTACGACCACCCGGAGGAGGCGATCGCCGAGTCGATCAAGGCGCTGCCGAAGGTCGGCTGAGAGGGGGCCGGGGGGGGGGGGG
>DATHSP010000223.1:0-2183 GCA_035464075.1 Thermoleophilia bacterium
CGCCGCGGCGGGCCGCCGGCCCCCCTGGGGAGGGAGGGGGAGGGGCGTCGGGACACCCTGACCGCCCGGCGCGGCTACGGAGCGCGCCTCCCGTCGTGGCGCCGCTCACCCTAGGCGCGCCGGCGCGGCCGCGCATCGGCCCAGGGGTGGAATCGCGGGCCCGCGAGGGCCGAGACGGCGCAGTCTCGGCGCAGGGTCCCGCCGGTAGCGGCAGCCTTGCCCGGAGCGGGCGCGAGGGGGCTCTGGGGCATGTTGTAGACTCGGCGGCGTCAATCTCGGTCCCGCTCGGAGGCGGGAAGGAGGCGCCCGTGTCCGGCACCAGTCTGATCGAACGGCTCGCCGTCGTGCCGGCGGTGGGCGAGGACTATCGCCCGTTCGCCGTGTCGCCCGACGGCACCCGGCTCGCCGTCCAGTGGTATCGCGACGGCAACTGGCAGATCTACCTGATGGACGTCGGTGGTGGGGAGCCGCGCCGGGTCGGCGAGTTCGACGACGCCTGCTGGTGCCCGCTCTTCTCGCCCGACGGGCGCTTCCTGTACTTCGCCCGCGACGACAAGGGCACGGAGTGCATGGACATCTACCGGATGGACCTCGCGAGCGGCGGCTTCGAGAACCTCCTGCCCGACACGCCGGACTTCTCGCCGCTGCCCGACTTCGACCTCTCCCCCGACGGCACCCGGATCGCCTTGAGCGCGCAGAGCGGCGAGAGCTTCCACGCCGCGGTCATGCCGGCTGCGGCGTGCCCCGGCACGAAGGGGGTCCGCTTCCTCACCGACCACCACTACAACGACCTCTCGCCAGTGTGGGCGCCGGACGGCCGCCGCCTGGCCTTCGCCGCCGACACCTACGGCCAGGACGTCGCCGTCTTCGTCGCCGACCATGAGGGCGCACTCCAGGCGACGATCGGCGGTTCGATCGCCTTCCTCGCCATGCACCCGGCCTGGTCGCCCGACGGGCGCCTGATCGCCTTCGCCGGGGGGCCCTTCGACCACCCGGCGATCGGCCTCTACGACGTCGCCAACGAGGCGATCTCGTGGGCCTGGCGCGGCGACCGCGACGCGCACCGGCCGTGCTGGTCGCCCGACGGCACCGCCCTCGCCTTCCTCACCGACCGCGACGCCGAGACCGGCCTGCACTGGCTCCACCTGCCGACCGGCGAGCACCGCGACCTCACGATCGGCGCCGGCATCCACTCGAGCCCCGTCTTCCTGCCCGACGGCTCGGCCTTGCTCTGCGGGCTGAGCGCCCCCGGCCACCCCAACGACCTCTTCCGCATCGCGACCAGCGACGGCGCGGTCACGCGCCTGACCGAGTCGCTGCCCGACGACCTGCGCGGGCGCCGCTACCCGTCCGGCCGCCACGTGCGCTTCACCAGCCGCGACCACCTCGCCGAGGTGCCGGGCCTGCTCGTCGAGCCCGACGAGCCGAACGGCGGGGCCGTCGTGCTCGTCCACGGCGGTCCCACCTGGCACCACTCCAACTCATGGGACCCGCTGCGCCAGGCGTTCCTCGACGCCGGCCTCACCGTGCTGCACCCGAACTACCGGGGCAGCGACGGCTACGGCCGGCGCTGGCAGCTCGCCAACCGCTGGCTGATGGGCCAGGGCGAGGCGCTCGACGTCGCCGCGTCGTGGGACTTCCTCGTCGGCCTCGGCTGCGACCCGTCGCGGATCGCGGTCACGGGTCGCAGCTGGGGCGGCTTCATGACCATGGCGATGGTGACGCAGTTCCCCGAGCTCTGGGCCTGCGGCGTCGCCGGGGTGCCCTTCTTCGACTTCATCGACGCCGCCGTCGACCCGGCGATCCGTGAAGACCTGCGCTGGTGGGACCGCGAGAACACCGGCGACCCGGTCAAGGACAAAGCGAAGCTCGAGTACTACTCGCCGATCAACCACCTCGACCGCGTCGAGGCGCCGCTCCTGCTGCTCGCCGCCGAGAACGACCCGCGCTGCCCGCCGACGCAGATCGCCGAGGTCGCCGGTCGCCTGCGCGCGCGGGGCAAGGTCTGCGACTACGTGATCTACCCGCAGGAGGGGCACGAGATCAGCGGCGCCGAGCATCGCCTCGACTACGACCGGCGCACGGTCGAGTTCATCCTCGAGCACGTCGACGCCTGACGCGGCCGGCCTAAGCCGCCGCCGCAGTCCTGCGGGACGGCGGCGGCGGCCTGGGGGCCGGCGGCG
>DATHSP010000224.1:0-1534 GCA_035464075.1 Thermoleophilia bacterium
CCCCGTCGCCGCCGAGCAGGAAGCCGCGCCAGTCGTGCTCGGCGACGGTCGTCTGCCACCAGGGCCATTCGCCGGCGACGAGGTCGGCGGCGGCGAGCCGCCGCGCGCGCAGCGCCGTCCGCATCTCGGGCTCGATCCCGAACGCCGTCGCGTACACGAGGTAGCGGCCCCACAGCGGGTGGACGCCGGTGAGCGCCGCCCCTCCCTCGACGAACTCGAGGAGGAAGCGGCGGACCTGCGCGCAGCGCAGCTGGTACTTCCGCGTCTCCGTGATCCGCCGGAACATGATCGCGCCGTGCATGAACATCAGCGCCGCCAGGGCGCAGGCACTCACCAGGTAGACGATCGTGTCGGCCCAGGCGACCGAGTAGACGCTGGCCCAGACCACGAGCACGGGGATCACGAAGCTCACCGGGATCGTGAACGTGCCCAGCGGCTCGCCCTGCAGGCCCATGGTCGCCTCGGCGAACGCGCGGCGAAAGTCGTCGAGCCCGCGCTCGTACTCGCGCCGCCGTTCGCGGGCGAAGCGGTCGAAGCCCCGCAGGGTGACGGCCTCATGCTCCCCGGCGACCTCGAAGAGGAGGCGCAGCAGGGCGTCCTCGTGGGGCCAGACGGCCTGGAGCCGACCGCTGTGCAGTGTGAGGAGCTGGTCGTCGCGATCGCCGGGCTGGGGGCTCACTTCGACGACCCCCCTGTCGATCAGGTCGAGGAGGGTGGCCGTGAAGTCGGCGTCGGCCTGCCGGCAGCCACGCAGGAGGAAGCCACAGACGGCGGGCGCCACACCGACCCCGTCCGGGTCGCTGATCGGCGGACCCGGGTCGGAGGGGCGGAACGGGCGCGGACGCCACAGCCAGACCAGCGCGTAGGCCACAGCGCCGGCCAGAAGGATCAGCATGGCGTAGATGTCTGCGCGTCCCACGGCGTGCGCCCTCCCGACGCCGGTCGTCCCCCCGACTCCCCTACCGTGCCCGCCTCACCGAGGCGCTACGCCTCGGCGCGCCGGCGGGCGGACCGCGCCGCCGAGGCGCTACGCTCCGGCGCCGTCATAGCTACGGCGCCGTCAGAGCTCCGGCGCCTCCGCCATCAGGCCGTCGAACGACGGGTCGGGCCGGCAGGCGATCTCCCAGACGTTGCCCTCGGGATCGGCGAAGTACGCGCTGCGCGCGCCCCACGCCGCGACGTCCGGCTCCTTGAGCACCGTCGCGCCGGCCGCGCGCGCCATCTCGAGGTGCATGTCGACGTCCTCGTCGTAGTCGACGCTCAGGGCGATGGTGAGGCCGGCGAAGCCGCCGTCGGCGGAGCCGGCGGCGGAGCCGACCGGCATCGCGCGGCACCACTCGCCCGAGGTGTCCTCGAACGGGAAGAGCGTGAGCAGCGCGCCGCCGATCTCGAACGATGCCCAGCCGGGTGCGGCGACCGGCGCCTCCTCCCAGCCGAGCCGGGAGTAGAAGGCGCGCAGGGCGTCGAGGTCGTGCGCGCCGAGCGTGATGATGTTCGGGGTCGGCCAGAGCGACAAGGGCGTCCTCGCGATCGT
>DATHSP010000225.1:0-2415 GCA_035464075.1 Thermoleophilia bacterium
GGGGCGGGGGGGCGGCGCGGTGCGCCGCCCCGCCGCCACACGCGAACGGACGTGACCGGCCGGGCCGGTCGCCGAGGCAGGGACGCGATGATCACGGTGCAGGACATCCTCGAGATCCCCGACCTGAACCTGCGGCTGCTCGCCGGCGGCAAGTCGACCAGCAACCCCGTGCGCTGGGTCCACATCACCGAGGTGCCCGACCCAACGCGCTGGCTGCGGGGCGGCGAGCTGCTGCTGACCACGGGCTACGGTTTCGTCGGCCCCGAGGAGCAGCAGCTCACCCAGCTCAAGCAGCTGATCGACCACAACATCTCGGGGCTCGGGTTCGGCACCGGCTTCAGCTTCGAGAAGGTGCCGGAGTGTCTCGTGCGGCTCGCCGACGAGTACAGCTTCCCGCTCTTCGAGGTGCCCTACCACGTGCCGTTCATCGCCATCACCGAGGCGGTGGCCTCGAAGATCGTCAACGAGCAGTACGCGCTGCTGCAGCGCAGCCTCGCCGTCCACGAGAAGCTCACCAAGATCGTGCTCGAGGAGAAGGGCCTCGAGGCGATCCTCTCGACCCTCTCGGCCCTCGTCGGCTGCTCCGCCGTCCTCTTCGACTTCCACGGTGTCGTGCTCTGTGAGGCCGCCTACCGGCGGCACCTCGGCACCGAGCTGGTCGCCGACCTCTGGCGGCACATCTCCGACCGCCGCGCCGACCGCCAGGACTTCCGCCTCGCCGTCGACGGCGTCGGCACCGGGGTGCAGGTCTACCCCGTCGTGGCCTCTCACCGCATCGGCGCCTTCCTCGCCGTGGTCAAGGACTCGGGCGACTTCTCGGACTACGACCGCATCATCCTGCACCACGTCGTCACCGTCACCGCCCTCGAGCTGGTCAAGAAGAAGGCGGTCGCCGAGACCGAGAAGCGGCTCGCCGGCGACTTCTTCGACGAGCTCATCGCCAGCGACCTCTACGAGGAGGAGATCGCCCGCCGGCTCGTCTTCTTCGGCCTCGACCCGGAGGCCGAGCACCTGATCCTGCTGGTCGACATCGACGGGCTCCCGGCCTCGGGCGACGGCGACCGCGAGCGGGGGGCGCTGCAAGACGTGAAGGAGCGCCTGCACTGGGCGGTCGACGAGTTCATGGCCCGGCGCGAGCTGCTCTTCATCTCGGCCTCGCGCAGCGACTCGGTCGTCGTCCTCGTGCAACCGGGCCGCGAAGAGGGACGCGAGATGCTGGCGATGGCCGGCGAGCTGCAGGCGACGATCGACCGCATGCTGCCCGAGGTGACCGTGTCCATCGGCATCGGGCGCCCGCACCGTCCCCTGGTCGACCTGCGCCAGAGCTACTACGAGGCCCACTACGCGATCAAGATCCGCCGCCTCAAAGAGGCCGGCGGGGTCATCGCCAGCTTCGACGACCTGGGCTCCTACGGGCTGCTGCTCGGCCTGCAGGACACCCTCTCGCTCGAGGTCTTCTACGACAGCGTCCTCGGCCGCTTGCAGGAGTACGACCGGCAGAACTCGAGCGACCTGGTCAAGAGCCTCGCCTGCTTCCTCGAAGCCAATGGCCACTGGGGCGACGCCGCCGAGAAGCTCTACGTGCACCGCCACACCCTGCGCTACCGGATGAAACGCGTGGAGGAGATCACCGGCCGCAGCCTCGACGACTCGCAGGACCGCATGGAGTTCTGGCTGGCGCTCAAGGCCCGGGAGCTGATCGAGCGGTCGCGCAAGGGCACGGTCCCGCCGCGGCCCTGACGCGGCCGGAGGCGACAGGCCACGACGCCTGCGCCCGGGCCGACGCGTCGTGCTCGTCTACGACGTGACGAGCGCGCCCGCGTCGACGATCACGTTGACCCCCGTGACGGCGTCGTTCTCGAGGCAGAAGCGCACCCCGGCCGCGACCTGCTCGGGAGTGACGAGGCGGCCCGTGGCCCCTTTGGCGGCCGTGCGCAGGGCGGCGTCGCGGCGCTCGTCGTCGACGAGGTCGACCGGGCCGGGGGCGACGCCGCAGACGCGCACGCCGTCCGGCGCCCAGGCGCGTGCGAGCATCTTCACGAGGTGGATCTGGGCGGCCTTCGCCGCCCCGTGGGCGGCGAAGGCCGCCCACGCCTGGATGCCGAGGAGGTCGGTCACGGCGACGATCGCGCCGCGCGTCGCCGGCGCCGCGTCGTGCTCGCCGTCCCGCGCCGCCGCGCGGGGCTCGCCGCCGTCCGGCGCCATGACGGCCCCGCGCGCCTCGCGCACCATCACGTCGCGCGCCGCGCAGGCGGTGAAGAAGAAGCCGCGGGCGACGACGTCGAACGACGCGTCCCAGGCCGCCTCGTCGATCTCCTGCGGCGGCGTCGGCACGAAGGCGCCGCTGGCCGTATAGAGGACGGCTTCGAGGCCGCCGAGGGCGCGCACGGCGTCGGCGACGGCCGCGCGCGCGCC
>DATHSP010000226.1:0-8228 GCA_035464075.1 Thermoleophilia bacterium
CGGCAGCGCGCCCGCTGTCTGGGTCGCGCCGCGCGCCGGCTCACCGCGCAGCGATGGACTCACGCTGCCCGGACGCACCCCGAACGCCGCCCTGCTGCTCTACGCGAAGGGCCTCTCGTCGTACACCATCGAGATCGTCGCCGGCGGCTCGTGGACGACGCCGATGGACCCCGGCTGGAACGACCTCTTCGGCCAGCAGACGGTCGACCTGCAGTACGGGCAGTTCGCCGGCAGGACGGCGCAGACGTGGTACGGCGACGGCCCCACCGCCGTCGTCTGGAACGACGACTACGCGGTGCGAGTCTCCGGCGGCCTCACGCGCACCGAGGCGATCTCGATCCTCGAGGGCCTCGAACTCTAATCATCCGGTCCGACCCTGCGTCAGCCCAGCAGCCCCTCGATGATCAGGTCGGTCGCCTTCTCCTCGTCGAGGCCGCGGCTCATCAGCGTCTGCAACTGCTTCGAGTCGACGCTGCCGATCGCCGCCTCGTGGGTGATGTGCGCCTTGGGGTGGTTGACCTCGACCACGGGCACCGCTTTGGCGATCGCCGCGCCCTGCACGATCTCCTTGCAGTCGACGTGCCCGCGGGCGCCGGCGGCGTTGGCGGCCAGCGAGTTGTAGACCTCGGCGCTCGCCTCGTCCTTGACGGCGATGTGGCTCTGGAGCACGGCGGTCGCACCCTCGCCGTTGAGGCGCGCGGTCTCGCGGATCGTGATGCGGTCGTGCCCGCGGCCCCAGATGCGGGCGATCATGTCGAGCAGGCTGTGGGCGTCGCAGTCGACCTCGTAGTCGAAGTCGATGACCCCGGCCTGACCCTTGATGAGCTCGAACTCGGTCTTGAAGCGCGCGCCCTCGCCGAGCTCGACCTTCGTCTTGGGCACCACGAGCACGCCGCCCCCGGCGCCGTGCAGGTGCCGCTCGAAGTACTCGTACGTGGCGCCCGCCGCGATGCGCACCACGGCGTCCATCTTGTGGGTGATGTCGATGGCGTTGGGGAAGGTGCAGTGCGCCTGGACCGAGGCGAACGAGTCCTCCTCGACCTCGACGTTCATGACGATGCGCTGCAGGCCGGTCTCGGGGAGCATGCCGAAACAGAGGTGGACGGGCTTGGCGATGCGCACACCCTTCTTCAGATGGATGTGTGCCTCGATGCCGTCCTCGAGCGAGTCGACGTCGACCTCGAGGCCGGGGACCAGGTGCGCCCCGACGACCTCGTTGCCGTGGACCTCGAGGTGGGCGATGTCGTCGCCCTTCACGTGCCCGCCGAAGTCGCCGAGGCTGGCGAGCAGCTCGCGGGCCGTCTCCACCTGCTGCGACGTCGGGCTCATGCTTCGACCTCCGCGAGCTCGTCGAGGTCGGGCACGTTCTCGTGGTCGCAGGGCACGCAGTGGCTGGCGAAGTAGCCCTCGATGCGCCCGACGCCGCCCTTCTCGAGGATGCTCCCGCAGCACATGAGGAAGGCGTGCTCGGCGTGCTTCAGCACCTCCTGGCTGTGGGTGATCATGATGACCGTGGCGCCGCGCTCCTTGAAGTCGGAGAGCGCGTCGAAGATGCGGTTGAGGGCCTCGACGTCGATGCCCGAGTCGGGCTCGTCCATGAGCACGAGACGGGGCTCCATGGCGAGGATCGAGGCGAGCTCGATGCGCTTGCGCTCGCCCCCGGAGAGCGTGCGGTCGACGGCGCGGCGCATGTACTTCTCCGGGTCGAGCCCCACGCGGTCGAGGACGCGCCGAACGGTATCGGTGCCCTTGTCCTTCGCGCCGGCGGCGATGAAGCGGTCCACGCGGAGGCCCTCGAAGCGCGCCGGCTCCTGCCAGGCGAGGGTCATGCCGCGGCGGGCGCGCTCGTCGACGGGGACCCCGATGAGGGACTCCCCGTCGAGGAGGATGTCGCCGGTGTGGTCCGTGTAGCCGGGGAGGCCCATGAGCGTGCTCGCGAGGGTCGACTTGCCGGCGCCGTTCGGGCCGATCAGGGCGTGGATGTGCCCCTCCCAGAACTCGACCGTCAGGTGGTTGAGAACGTCCTTGCCGCCCAGGTTGAGGCTCACGTCCTTCAGTTCGAGCAGGCTCATCGGTCCCTCGCTCCCCTCACTCGGTCGCTCCTGCCCCAACTGTAGCGCGGATACCGCGGGTCGTGCACACCGGACGGGCTGGATACCCGCCCACATGGGCCGGGGCGCGTGACGGGCGCCGCGCGCGAGGCGCGCGGCGCCCGTCACGCCCCAGTCGTGTCACGAAGACGGCCCCGTCAGTCCTCGACCGGCTCGAACATGTCCTTCTCGACCCCGCACTCCGGGCAGACCCAGTCGTCCGGCAGATCGTCCCACGCGGTCCCCGGCTCGACGCCGCTGTCGGGGTCGCCGACCTCGGGATCGTAGATGTAGTCACAGACGGTACAGCGCCACTTCATCGGACTCCTCCTCGGCTGGGCTTCAGCATCGACGGCTCTGCCGCGCGGCGAGGATCGACGCCGTCGGCTCCGTGGCCATCCTGCCCGCCAGCGCGGGCCCACTAACCCGCTGGCGCGGGCCCACTAACCCGCCGGCGCAGGCGCACTGGCCCGCCGGCGCGCCTGTGCGCACGACGGATGAGGCAGCGACGGCCGCGGCGCCACGCCGCCGGCCCCCCGCTTGCTGCGCGCCCGGGGCTCGCGAGAGACTACCCTCATGGGACCCCCCGAGGAGAGCGCCGGCGCGGCGCCTACGGTGGCGGGGCGGCCGTGGTGGGAGCACGCAGGTCTGCGCGCCGTCGACGGCCGCCTGCGGATCGCGGGCCGCGACGCCGAGACCCTGGCCCGCGAGCACGGCACGCCGCTCTACGTCTACGACCTGACGCGCATCGACGAGAACGTGAGCGCGCTGCACGACGCGCTCGCCGCGACCGGCGTGCCGTTCCGCATCCGCGCGGCGCTCAAGGCGCAGCGCGAACCCGAGGCCCTCGCCCGCTTCCGCGCCTTCGGGCCGCCCGGCTCGGCCCAGGCGGTCGGCCTCGACGTCTGCTCGCCGGGCGAGGTCGAGCACGGTCTCGCCCACGGCTTCCTCCCCTCCGAGATCAGCTACACGGGCACGAACGTGAGCGAGCGCGACCTCGACGTGATCCTGCGGCACGGCGTGCACGCCAACCTCGACCTGCTCAGCCAGATCCACCGGTATGGCCGGCGAGCGCCGGGGACCGCCGTCGGGCTGCGGGTGAACCCGCGGATCAGCGCGGTCGACCCCGACAACGCGACGCACGCGTACTCCGGCGACCGGCCGACGAAGTTCGGCGTCTACCCGGAGCGCCTAGAAGAGGCCGTCGCGGTGGCGCGCTCGTACGCGCTCACGGTCGACACCGTGCACGTGCATCTCGCCCATGAACTGCGCACGTCGCTCCTGCCCCGGTTCGAGGAGGCGACGGCGGCGGTCGCGGCGATCGCCCGGCGCCTGCTCGACCTCGGCTGCCCCGTGACCGAGGTGAACATGGGCGGCGGTCTCTCGGCGCCGACGACGGATGTGGACGACGGCCTCGACCTCGCCGCGTACGCGGCCGTGCTCGCCCGTCACCTCGGCCCCCTCGGCATGACTGTCGGCGTCGAGCCCGGCGAGTACTTCAGCACCGATGCCGCCGTGCTGCTGGCCGAGGTCGTGACCGTAGAGGACAGGAGTGCGGCCGGCGACGGCGGCGCCGTCTTCGCCGGCCTCGACTGCGGCTGGAACATCATGAACGCTGCGTTCGTCTACCACGAGCCCACGGGCGTGGTGCTCTGCCGCGCCGCCGATGCGCCCGCGGAGCGGCGCTACACCGTGACCGGTCACATCAACGAAGGACCCGACATCTTCGCCGAAGAGGCATGGCTGCCGGCCCTCGACGAAGGCGACATCGTCGCCCTGCCCTGCGTGGGCGCCTACTGCCAGGCGAACTGGCACACGCACTGCCTGCGCCCGTTCCCCGGGGTGCTGTACTTCGACGACCGCCTGCCGGCGTGACGTCTGAGCCCGGGGCGCGGCCGGCGTGACGTCTGGGCCCGGGGCGGGGCCGGCGTGACTCCTGGGCCCGGGGCGCGGCCGGCGGTGGCGGACGCCGGGCCGCCGGCCCCGCTCCGGGCTCAGCCGCGCGGCTGCGCCCCGGAGGAGCGTCCGCCGCTGCCGACGGGCGCGTCCATCGGGTACCCGCGCTCCTCCCAGTAGCCCTGCACGGGCCGGTCGGTGACCTCGAGACGGGTCACCCACTTGACGCTCTTGTAGGCGAGCTGCACCGGCACGACGAGGCGCAGGGGGCCGCCGTGCTTCCGCTCCAGCGGCTCGCCGTCCATCGTGTCGGCCAGGACGGTCTGCGGGTGCCGGACGAGATCCATGGGCAGGCTGTCGACGTACTCGCCGCCGGCGGCGTGGAAGACGACGTGGGTGCCCTCGGGGCGGACGCCGGCCTCGTCGAGCAGGACGGCCGGCGTGATGCCGCCCCAGGCGACGTCGGGCACGCTCCAGCCTTCGACGCAGTGGAAGTCGACGGTCTGATCGAAGCGCGGCAGCCGCGTCCAGTCGGTGCGTACGATGCGCAGCGGCCGCTCGACGAGCCCGTCGACCTCGACGACCCACTCCGCGGCCGAGGTCTCGGGCTCGTCCTCGACGCTGCGCACGGGGAAGCTGGTGAGCAGGTCGAAGGCGCCCGTGCCCCCGCCGCCGCCCGGCCCACGCACGCCGGCCGCGCGCACGAGGGCGAAGAGGGCGGCGATCCCGGCGAGCAGGGCGCCGCCCTTGATGAAGCGGCGCCGGCTGTGGCGCGGTGCGCCGTGGCGCCTGGCCTCCGGCGGCGCCGGCGAAGAGCGCGGCGCACCGGCGCCGGTCGTGCGCTGCTGGTCGCTCACAGTGCCTCCGCACGGGAGAAGGAGTAGTTCACTCCTGATTCTCCCCCTACGCCGGGCGGCTCAAGCGAGCCCGAGCCTCGCGCCCACTTGACAGCAAGGCGTCCGCGCACGCTGCTCCGCCCCGGTAAGGCTCCCCTTAGCGTCCATGGACAAGGTCCGCCACATCACCGACGTCGCGACCCTCAAGGTGCTCGCCCGCCCCGAGCGCCTGGCGATCCTGCGCCGCCTCATGAGCCGGCCGGGAACGCTCACGCAGCTCGGCGAGGCGCTCGGCCACCATCCGGCCTGGGTGCGCCATCACGTCCTCTCTCTCGAACAGGCCGGGCTGGTCGAGCCGGCCGGCGAGCACAAGGAGAGGGGCTACGCCGAGAAGTACTACCGCGCGACCGGGCGGGCGTTCGCCGTCAGCCTGGTCCTGCTCCCCGAGGACGAGGAGCGCACGATCGTCGTCGCCGTCGGCAGTGACGACCCTGCGCTGGACCTGCTCGCCGACCACCTCGGGCAGGGGCCGGACGACCTCGTGAACCTCGCGATGGGCAGCCTCGAGGGCCTCATCGCCCTGCGCCAGGGGGTCGGCGACTGCTGCGGGTGCCACCTGCCCGACCCCGACGGCGGCGCCGACCACTCGCACGTCCGCCATCTCTTCCCGGGGAGGCAGCTCACGCTCGTCACCCTCGCCGACCGCCGCGCCGGGCTGATGGTCGCGCCGGGCAACCCCTCGGGGCTCGAGGATCTGGGCGCGGTGGCCGCTCAGCGGGCGCGCTTCGTGAGCCGCAACTCGGGCTCGGGCACGCGCGTGCGCGTCGACGCGCTGCTGGCGCGGGCGGGCATCCCGGTCTCGGCCCTGACGACGCCGGTCGCCGACGCTCGCACCCACGACGAGGTCGCCGGCCTCGTGGCGGCGGGCCTCGCCGACGCGGGCGTCGGCCTGGAGGTCGCCGCCCGGTGCCACGACCTCGACTTCATCCCGCTCTACCAGGAGCGCTACGACCTGGTCATCCCGCGCGAACGCCTCGAGGAGCAGCGGCTCCAGGCACTCCTCGCGTGCATCCGCACCCCGGAGTTCTCGGCCGCCGTCGAGGGTCTCGACGGCTACTCGGCGGCCGCCACGGGCCACGTGGAGCAGCTCACCGCGTGAGGCTCCCGGAGCTCCGGGCGCACCGATCTCAGGAGGGGCCCTGCCGCCCACCCGCCCCTTGACACTCGTCCCGATGCGCGCGATGTTGTACACATCGAAGGCTTCGGGGGAGCAGTACGCTCAAATGGGCAGCCCTGCCCGCCCGGCTTTCATCGACCGCGCACCGAAGGGGCAGGAGGGGACCATGCACAGGCAGACCCAGGCCGGCGACCGCGCCGTGAAGCCGTCCCGGCCGCGGCATCTCCACATCGCGCTGCTCGCCGTCGTGTTGACCGTGGCGGCGGGCGCGCTGTTCGCGCCGGCCGCGCTCGCGGACGGGAGCTACAACGGTGGCCCGAGGGTCGACGAGTATCCGCGCTACGTGGCCAACGACCACTCGGTGTCCTTCCTCCGTTTCGGCGCGTCCGTGATCGAGGAGACCCCGTCGCTGCTCCCGAGCACGCAGTACTACTTCAAGATCCGTCTCAGTCCAACGACGGACCCGGTGGACGCCGAGAATCGCGGCTTCACCTGGAACGAGGGCAGCGACAGGTGGGTGCAGGAGCGCGAGGACTGGACCCACTTCCCGACGATCACCACCGCCAGCAACGGCGCATACTCGCCGGGCGACACCTGGTTCGCGTTCAAGTTCGGCGACACCGCGAAGGCCGGGACGTACTACCTCCTCGTCTCGCTGCGCCAGGTGGGAGTCGCCGACGCGCCCGTGCTGAACAACGCCGCGCCGCCTGCCGTCACCGTCGTCGACCCGGCGGGCAGGATCCTCGGCGCGACACCGGCGTTCTGGGTCCACAACGGCGTCGCCACCGCGCAGGCCGGCGACAAGCGGGTCGACGCCATCCCGGTGGGCGGCACCGCCGTCTGGTCGCTCAGCCGCACGGAGCCGAACGGCGCCGACGACGACGGCAACGGCGTCGTCGACGACGAGGATCACGGCCCGGCCGGACCGGCGGGCGACTTCTCGCTCGCCGTCCCGGTGGGCATGGCGTTCAACGTCCGCGTCGGCGCCGCGATCTGGCCGCTCGGCGCACCCGGCTTCACCGGGTCCATCGCCGACGTCGACATCGCCTACGGCGCCGCCGACCAGACAGCTCCGGGGCGCGTGACCGGGGTGGCGGCGACCGCCGGCGAGGGCAGCGTCTCTCTCGCCTGGACCGCCGCGGCCGACGCCGACGGCGTCACCCAGTACCGCATCTACCGCTGGGGCGACCCCGTCCCCGTCGGCGAGTCCCCGTACAGCGTGCTCGTCTCCCAGTACACGTCCCAGCCGGTGCTCGTCGGGACCTCGACCGAACCGTCGTTCGAGGACACCACGGTGGCGAACGGCGAGGACTACTACTATCACGTGCGCGCCGCAGATGAGGCCACCAACATCGGGCCGCGCTCGAAGACGGTCGCGGCCTCTCCCGGCCTGCCCAGCACGCTGACGCTCAGCGCCGCCGCGACCATCGTCCCCTACAAGGGGACGACGACGCTGACCGTCCACCTCGTGGACGATGTGGGCGCCACGCTCGCGGGTCACCTCGTCGATGTGCAGAAGTCACTCGACGGCATCGCCTGGACGACGTTCGCCACGGTCGCGAGCGACGGCGGCACGGCGACGACCCCGGCCCTCACGAGGGCGATGAAGTTCCGCGCCGTCTGGGAGGGCGCGGGCGAATACGCGAGGAACACGAGCGCGGTCGTCACCGTCAAGCCCAAGGTCTACCTCGGCGCCCCGGTCGCGCCGCTGACGATCAAGGAGGACGTCGCCTTCGTCGTCTACGGCACGCTGAAGCCGCGCCACACCCCGGGCTGGAACAAGGCGGTGAAGCTCTACTGCTACCGCAAGAACGCGGACGGCATCTGGGTACTCAAGAGGACGTTCTGGTGCAAGACGGTCGACTACTCCACGTACAGCCGCTATCGGGTCAAGATCGCCCTGCCCACGACCGGCACCTGGAAGCTGCGCGCCTTCGCCCCCCAGGACACGCTGCACGCCGCCACCTGGTCGACGTCGATCTATCGGCGGGTCAGGTAGGGAGGGCGGGTCCCGCCGAGAGAGCGGGCGCGGCCCGAAGTCGCGGTGAGGCCGGGCGCCCGAAGGCGCCCGGCCTCACCCGCAGGCGACTCGCGACCGACGACGTGCGACGGGGCGGGCGGCGCGCTGCGCCGCCCGCCCCGTCGCACCGTGAGAGCTCACCCGCTATCGAGGGGCTCCCCGGCCGGCCCGCGACAGCTCACGGGGTCTCGAGCCACTCGGCCGGGGAG
>DATHSP010000227.1:0-3326 GCA_035464075.1 Thermoleophilia bacterium
TGAGGACCCGCGCGACCTCGTCGCGCGGGTCCTCACCCTGCACGACGGCGGCCCCGACGCGATCTGCGGCCACCCCGACGAGGCCCGTCCGGGGGGCGACCAGGTCATGACCGTGGCGAGCCTGATCTGCGACCTCGACGCCCTGCGCGTCGAGGCCTGTGCGGGGCCGCCCTGCGAGAACGAGTACCGCGTCTTCGAGGCCGGGGCCTGATGGCCGTCCACGACCTCGTCATCTCCGGCGGCCGCGTGGTCGACGGCTGCGGCAACCCCTGGTACCACGGCGACGTGGCCGTTCGCGGCCGCCGCATCGCGGCCATCGGCGCGCCGGGCACGCTGCGCGGCCGGCGTACGATCGACGCCGCCGGCCGCTACGTCACCCCCGGCTTCGTCGACCCCCACACGCACTCCGACGTCTCCATCCTCGCCTACCCGCGCGCCGACTCGGCCGTCCGCCAGGGCGTCACCACCCACGTCACCGGCAACTGCGGCATGGGCGCGGCGCCGGTCGTGGAGCGCTTCAAGGACGACCTGCTGCGCGAGTGGGACTACTACTGGGGGGCGGACGTCTCCTGGGACTGGCGCAGCTTCGCCGCCTACCTGCGGGCCATCGAGGCGCAAGGTACGGCGATCAACATCGCGCCGCTGGTCGGGCACGGCGCCCTGCGCATCGGCGCGATGGGCTTCGCCGAGCGCGCCGCGACGCCGAAGGAGCTCGACGTGATGCGCCGCCTGCTCGACGCCAGCATGCGCGCCGGCGCCCACGGGCTCTCGACCGGTCTCGTCTACCCGCCGGGGTGCTTCGCCGACACGGCCGAGATCGTCGCCTTGTGCGAGGTCGTCGCCCGCCACCACGGACTCTACACCTCGCACATCCGCGGCGAGCGCGAGACCGTGATGGACGCCGTCGCCGAGGCGATCGCCATCGGCCGCGCCGCCGGTATCCCGGTCGAGATCTCCCACAACGCGCCCAAATGGGGGGCGGGGGAGGAGTCGCGCGGCAATCTCGACCTCGCCGACGCCGCGCGCCGCGATGGTCACGACGTGACCGTCGACAACGACAGCCACACCGAGCTCGCGCCGCGCATGTCGCGTGCCCTTCCCCAGCCGCTGCTCGACCTGCCGCACGAGCGACTCATGGCCCTGCTCGCTGACCGCCGCGAGCGCGCCAACGTACGCCGCGCCTGTGAGAGCGACGAGCTCCCGGGCCCCGGCTACGCCGGGCTCGTCAAGCACGGCCGCTTCGAGCGCATCTGGGTCCTGCACGCCCCGCGCCAGCCGGAGCTGCGCGGGCAGACCGTCGCCGCCGTCGCCGAGGCGCGCGGCGTCGATCCCTTCGACACCTTCCTCGACCTCATCGTCGAGGAGGACGACCGCATCGTCGGCATCTTCGAGTACATCGCCGGGTCCGAGATCCGTCGCGTGCTCGCGCACCCGCTGGTGATGGCGTGCTCGGACGGCCTCGTCATGCCGCCGGCGGAGGAGCTCGAGGGCACCGAGATGTACTGGCCCTGCAGCTACGGCGAGTACCCCGGCATCCTCGAGCGCTACGTGCGCGACGAACCGCTGCTGCGCCTCGAGGAGGCGATCCGCAAGATGACCTCCTTCCCGGCGCAGCGCTTCGGGCTGCACGACCGCGGCGTGCTGCGGCCCGGGCTGGCCGCCGACGTCGTGGTCTTCGACCTCGAGCGCCTGCGCGACCGGGCCACCAACCCCTGGCCGCACAGGTTCCCCTTCGAGAACGTGCCACACGGCTACCCTGAGGGCATCGACGTCGTCCTCGTCAACGGGGCGGTCGTCGTCGACGCCGGCGAGCACACGGGGGCGCTGCCCGGGCTCGTCTTGCGCCGCCGGTGACCCACGCTGCCGCTCGCCGGGCCCGGCCGGCGCCGCCACGCGCCACCACCACCTGACATCGCGTCCAATCATGCTCCATCGTGGCCTGCCGGGGCCGGCCGCGATGCTCCAATTGCACTTGGACATCGTGTAGAGTTGCGGGGCCCGCGGCAGGAGCCGCGGGCCCCGGTCACCACGATTCGAGAGAGGCAGGGAGAAGGACCATGGCAACAGACCCGACGACCTACGACATCGAGCTCGAGCACGTCACCAAGCGCTTCGGCGACTTCGTCGCCGTAAAGGACATGGACCTCAGGATCCGCAAGGGCGAGTTCTTCTCCCTCCTCGGCCCGTCGGGGTGCGGCAAGACCACGACGCTGCGCATGGTGGCCGGCTTCGAGCAGCCCACCGAGGGCGAGATCTACCTCGGCAACGCCCCAGTCGCCGGCGTGCCGCCCTACAAGCGTAACGTCAACACCGTGTTCCAGAACTACGCCCTCTTCCCGCACCTCTCGGTCTGGGACAACGTCGCCTTCGGCCTCAAGCGCAAGAAGGTCGAGAAGACGGAGATGCAGCAGCGCGTCGGCGAGGCCCTCGAGATGGTCGAGATGGACCAGATGCAGGACCGCAAGCCGCACCAGCTCTCGGGCGGCCAGCAGCAGCGCGTGGCGCTCGCGCGGGCGCTCGTCAACCGCCCGATGGTCCTGCTCCTCGACGAGCCGCTCGGGGCCCTCGACGCCAAGCTGCGCAAGGCGATGCAGCTCGAGCTCAAGAAGCTCCAGAGCGACGTCGGCATCACCTTCATCTACGTCACGCACGACCAGGAGGAGGCGCTCACCATGAGCGACCGCCTCGCCGTGATGAGCCAGGGGCTGGTCGAGCAGATCGGCTCGCCGGCCGACATCTACGAGAACCCGCAGTCGGCCTTCGTGGCCAACTTCATCGGCGTGTCCAACATCTACCTCTCGGATGTCGTCAAGCTCGACGGCGAGATCGCCGAGTGCCGTACCGACAAGGGCCTCGGGGTCAGGGTGGAGGTCCGCGGTCACGACGCGCGCGCGGGTCAGAAGGTCGGTGTCGTGATCCGGCCCGAGAAGATCTCGATCGCCCCCGCGGAGGACGCCGCCGAGGTCGCCGACCGTGAGAACGTCTACGACGGCGTCATCAAGGCGGTCGTCTACATCGGGTCGGTGACGCAGTTCATCGTCGACGTCGAGGGCAAGCACCTCGCCCAGGTGCTCTACCAGAACCTCTACCACACCGAGCGCAAGGAGTGGGTCGCCGGCCAGCAGGTCAAGATCGCCTTCTGGAAGGACAGCTGCTCCGTCATCACCGACGTCGACAAGGGCATGGCCGAGAAGGACCTCATGGGCGAGGTCGTCAGGCGCATGTAGCGAGCGACGGGGACGCCATGATCACTGTCCAGGACATCCTCGAGATTCCCGACCTGAACCTGCGGCTTCTGGCCGGGGGCAAGTCAACCAGCAATCCGG
>DATHSP010000228.1:0-5794 GCA_035464075.1 Thermoleophilia bacterium
TGAGCGCGGCAAAGCCGTTGACGAAGGGCTCGACGAGGTCCCCGGCGCTGACGCGGGCGAAGGTCCGCACCGGCCACACGAGCAGGTGGTCGTAGACCCAGTCGAAGCCCCAGCCGAGCAGGAAGAACCGGGCGAGGCCGGCATCGGCCCGGCTCTCGAGCGGACGCCCGGCGGCCCGCGGGCGCCGGGCGAAGACCTCGAGGGCGACGGCGATGCCGAGCAGCGAGACGGCGATCGCCGTCAGGCCCGGCCAGACCGTCGCCCCGAAGCCGCCCTCATCGAGCTCGGTCGCCGGCAGCACGCCGTGGAGGAACTCGCTCATCAGCTCGAGGTGCACCCAGTCGCGGGGCAGCTCGATGAAGCCGCCGACGACCGAGAGCACCCCGAGCGCGACGAGCGGCACCGCCATCGCCAGGCCCGGCGTACGCACCACCGCCGTGCGCTGCTCGCCGAAGAAGACGAGGGCGACGGCGCGGAAGCTGTAGAGCGAGGTGAGGAAGGCGCCGGCGATGCCGGCCGCCCAGAGCCAGGCGCCGCCCGCCGTCGACTCGAGCGTGAGGGCGAGGATCAGCTCCTTGCTGTAGAAGCCGGCGGTCACGAGCGGCAGGGCCGAGAGCGCCGCCGCCCCGATGAGGAAGGTCCAGAAGGCGAGCGGCAGGCGGCGGCGCAGGCCGCCCATCCTGAACATGTCCTGCTCGCCGTCGAGGGCCTCGATCACCGCGCCGGCGGCGAGGAAGAGGAGCGCCTTGAAGAAGGCGTGGGTCATGAAGTGGAAGATGGCCGCCGACCACGCAGCGACGCCGAGGGCGAGGAACATGTAACCGATCTGGCTGATCGTCGAGTAAGCGAGCACGCGCTTGATGTCGCGCTGGGCGAGGGCGCTGAAGCCGGCGTACAGGAGCGTCGCGGCGCCGATCACGGCGACCACGAGGAGCACGTCGGGGGCGAGCTCGAAGAGCGTGTGCAGGCGGGCGATGAGGTAGACGCCGGCGGTGACCATGGTGGCGGCGTGGATCAGGGCGCTGACCGGCGTGGGGCCGGCCATGGCATCGGGGAGCCAGGTCTGCAAAGGCAGCTGCGCCGACTTGCCGACGGCGCCGCCGAGGACGAGCAAGGCGGCGGCCACGGCCACGGCCGAGCCCGCCGCCCACTGCGCCTCGGCGGCCTCCAGCACCGCGCTGATGCGCAGCGTCCCGAACTCGGTGAAGAGCAGGAAGAGACCGACCATCAGCGCCGTGTCGCCGATGCGCGTGACGATGAACGCCTTGCGCCCCGCGTAGCCGTTCTGGGCGTCCTCGTACCAGAAGCCGATCAGCAGGTAGCTGCAGAGGCCGACGCCCTCCCAGCCGACGAAGAGCAGCAGCAGGTCGTCGGCGAGCACCAGCAGCAGCATCGCGGCGACGAAGAGGTTCATGTAGGTGAAGAAGCGCGTGAAGCCCTTGTCGTGGCCCATGTACTCGACCGAGTAGAGGTGGATGAGGAAACCGACGCCGGTGACCACGAGGACGAAGACGAGGCTCACCGCGTCGAGCGTCAGCGTGAACTCGGGCCGCAGGCCGCCGACGTCGAACCAGGTGTAGAGGCGCTGGCGGACGACGTCGCCCGCGGGCGCGGCGAGCCAGAAGTGCAGGGCCGCGCCCCGCGCGACGGCGCACGCGAGACCGACCGAGCCAACGCCGACCCAGGCGACGGCGCGCTTGCCGAGCTGGCCGTTCAGCACGGCGAGGGTGACGAACCCCGCGGCCGGCAGCGCCGGCAGCAGCCAGAGCAGCGCGAACACCCCCGTCACCCCTTCATCGTGCGCGCACGGTCGAGGTTCAGGCGCCCGAAGACGCCGCGGAACACGATCGCCAGGGCGAGCCCCACGGCGACCTCGGCCCCGGCCATGGCCAGGATCAGCAGGAACATGACCTGCCCGTCGGCCTGCTGCCAGCGCGCCCCGGCGACGACGAAGGCGACGCCGGCGGCGTTGAGCATGATCTCGATCGAGGCCAGGACGATGATGAAGTTGCGCCGCACGAGCACGCCGGCGAGGCCGATGGCGAAGAGCACGCCGGCGAGGCCGAGGCCGTAGGCGAGGGGGATGCCGTTCACGGCCGCTCCCCCTCGCCGGCGTCGTCGCCCTCTTCGGCCGGCCCGGCGACGTCGTCCGTCGACGCCGGCTCCTCGCCGAGGGCGGCCGCGCTCGCGACGCCCGCGCGGCCGCCCGCCGCCTCCGCGTCGGCGTCGTCGCCGGCGCGACGCTCGAGGCTCTCGCGCTCGCGCTCGCGGGCGAGGTGGCGCACGCCGATGAGGCCGACGAGCAGCAGCATCGAGGCGAGCTCGGCGGCCACGGCGTAGGCGCCGAAGAGCGTGGCCCCGACCTCGGTGGGCGAGATCGAGGTCTGCCCCACCGCCGGCGGCGCGCCCCGCGTCACGACGTAGAGCATCTCGCCGGCCAGCACGGCGACCAGCACGAACGGCCCGAGCCAGGCGCGCGGGCGCCGCAGCCGGGGGCGCTCGGGGTCGCCGGTGTCGTCGAGCGCCAGCAGCATCACGGCGAACATCAGGATCACGACGATGGCCCCGGCGTAGATGATCACCTCGAGGGCGGCGACGAACGGCGCCCCCAGGGTGTAGAAGACGACGGCGACGGCGAGCAGCGAGACGGCGAGGTAGAGCAACGCGTGCAGGGTGACGCGCACGGTCACCGCGAGCAGGGTCGCGGCGACGGCCACATTGGCGGCGATGACGAAGAGGACGGTCATCTCACGCCCGCGTCCTTGTGCTCGCGCGCGCTCACGGCAGCAGCCTGCGCAGGTCGACGGGCGGCTTCTCGTCCTCCGCCTCGCCCTTGTCCTTGCCGGCGATGGCGACGCCGGCCACGCGCCAGAAGTCGTAGTCCGGGTACTTGCCGGGGCCGTCGATCAGCAGGTCCTCCTTCTCGTAGACCATGTCGCGACGGTCGTACTCGCTCATCTCGGCGTCGGGCGTGAGCTGGATCGCGTACGTCGGGCAGGCCTCCTCGCAGAAACCGCAGAAGATGCAGCGCGAGAAGTTGATGCGGAACCACTCCGGGTAGCGCCGCCCGTGTTCATCCTGTGTCGCCTGCAGGGCGATGCACTCGACGGGGCAGGCGGCGGCGCAGAGGTAGCAGGCCACGCAGCGCTCCTCCCCCGAGGGGTCGCGCGAGAGGATGATGCGCCCGCGGTAGCGCGGCGGCAGGTACGGCGTCTCCTCCGGGTAGCGCACCGTCGACGCCCTCGCGAAGAGGCGCCGGAGCACCGACCACAGGGCTCTCAGGGCGCCCACCTCAGGCCCTCGCCAGCACGATCGCGCCCGTCACGAGCAGGTTGAGGAGGGCGAGCGGCAGCATCAGCTTCCAGCCGATCGCCATGAGCTGGTCGTAGCGGAAGCGGGGGAACGTCGCCCGCACCAGGATCAGGACGCTGATGACGAGGAACGTCTTGATGAGGAACCAGGCGGCGTCCGGGAGCCACGGCCCGAGCCAGCCGCCGAAGAACATCGTCACCGTGAACGCGGCGACCAGGGTCAGGGCGATGTACTCGCCGACGTAGAACATGCCGAACTTCATCCCCGAGTACTCGGTGTGGAAGCCGGCGACGAGCTCGCTCTCGGCCTCGGTCAGGTCGAAGGGGATGCGGCGCAGCTCGGCGAGGGCGGCGATCACGAAGATCGCGAGGCCGCCCGCCTGCGGCACCGCGAACCAGAGGCCGCGCTGGGCCTCGACGATGTCGACCAGGCCGAACGACCCGGCCTGCACGACGACGCCCATCAGGGCGATGCCCATGAAGACCTCGTAGCTCACCATCTGGGCGGCGGCGCGCAGGCTGCCGAGCACCGCGTACTTGCTGCGCGAGGACCAGCCGGCGAGCACGATGCTGTAGACGGCGAGGGCCGACATGGCGAGGAAGAAGAGGACGCCGATGTTGATGTCGGCCACGACCACTCCGGCGGTCACCGGGATCACCATGAAGGAGAGCAGCGCCGCGCCCACGACGATCGCCGGGGCGAGCACGAAGACGGCCCGGTCGGCGAACGGCGGCACCCAGTCCTCCTTGGTGAAGATCTTGACCATGTCGGCGACCACCTGACCGATGCCGGCCGGGCCGACGCGGTTGGGCCCGAGGCGCTCCTGCAGCAGCCCGAGGTAGCGGCGCTCGTACCAGATGAGCAGGGTGGCGACGCCGACGGCGAGTGCGAGGATCGCGAGCACGACGAGGAGGTCGGTCACGGCGTGCCTCCGCTCGGCGGCGGCACGGCGCGGCCCGTGTCGATGGGGCGCGCCGCCGCGTCGTACGCCGCCTCAGCTCCGGCCGCGCCAGTGCGCGGCGGCGCCTCGACGACGAGGCGGACGCGGAAGGGCGGGATCAGGCCGGCGAGGCCCGGGAGCCCGGCCGGCAGGCCGGCCACGCCCCGGGGCAGGCCCGGCACGATGCGCAGCGGCAGCCGGCGGCGGTAGCCGCCCCACTCGAGGCGGACGACGGCACCGGTCGCGGCGCCGGTGACGGCGATGGTGGCGTCGCCGATCGTCGCACCGGTGACGGCAGGGACATCCGGCGCGGCGGCGCCGGTCGAGGCGCCGGTCGCGCCGAGGGCATCGGGCGCGGCGGCGCCGTCGGCGCCGCCGATCAGCGTCCCGGCGTCCTCCTCGCCCAGCGCGACGTACGCGACCGGCGTGCGCTGCTGGATCGCCGGCCCCAGGGCGCTCAGCTCCGCGCCGCCGAGGGCGTGGTGGATCGCGACGACGAGCCACGCGTCGGGGACCGGCACGAAGGCCGGCGGCACCGCCGGCCCGGCGAGCGGGGCGCGACCGGCGGCCGGGTCCACGAGCGGCTCCTCGTGGGGAGCCGGCTCGAAGAGCCGCCGCCCCGGCTCGTCGCCGCGCAGCGGCCCTCCGACCTCCTCCTGGAACTTGTTGAGCGCCTGCACCGAGTCCCAGCGCGGCGCCCAGTAGCGCGCCAGCAGCGCCGGCGGGGGCTGGCCCTCGAAGCCCTCCATGGTGAAGGCCAGCGGCCCGTCCGGATCGGCGGGCGGCGGCGGCTCGACCATGTGACGCGGCGCCGACATCGCCGTGCGGCCGCTATACCGCGCCGACTGACGGGGCACCTTCGTGCCGTCGACGGCCCAGCTCGCCGGCGGCGCCGCGTCGAGCGCCGGGCCGAACCGCGGCAGCTCCTCGGCCAGGGCCGCGAGCACGTCGTCGCTGCGCACCCACCCCGCAGGGGCACCGGCCGCTTCGAGGACCTCCGCCAGCCAGCGCCAGCTCTCACGGGTCGCACCACGCGGCTGCAGCGCGCGGTAGAAGCGCTGCGCCCGGCCCTCGTGGCTCACGAAGGTTCCGGTCGACTCGGCCCAGGTCGCCGCCGGCAGCACGACATCGGCGCGCGCCGCTGTAGGTGTCAAGCTGTGGTCGAGGGTGAGGGTGAGCGGCGAGGCGGCGAGGAACTCGTCGACCTCCGCCTCGCTCGCCCGCCGGTAGAGGTCGTTCTCGAGCACGACGAGGGCGTCCACGCGACCTTCGGCAGCGGCGCGGAACGCCTCAGAGAGGGACGCGCCGCCGAGCAGGGCCAGCCCGGCGCTGTCGGCCTCGGGCAGCACGAGGCTGAGGCCGACGGCGTCGGGCAGCGCCCGGGCGAGCCGCGCCGCGGCGAGCAGCACGTCGGCGCTGCCCGACGAGACACCGGAGACGATCAGCGGCCGCGCGGCGCCCTTCAGCGCCTTGGCGACGGCCTTCGCCCAAGCGGCCGTCTCGCCCTTCAGGCCCGTCACGCGCGGTGCAGACTTGTCGAGC
>DATHSP010000229.1:0-21220 GCA_035464075.1 Thermoleophilia bacterium
GCCTGTCGCCGTCCCTGGCCTGCACGCCGTCGGCGCGCCCGTCTGGGCGTCGCGGCCTCAGCCGAAGAGCTCGGCGACCGCCTGCCCGAAGACCAGCGTGTGGCGGTCGACGTCGGCCTCGGTCGTGACGGGGCACATCAGCGCCATGTTGTGGAACGGCGTCATGAGGATCCCGCGGTTGACGGTGTACAGGTGCATGTACTCGTCGAGTTCGCCGTCGTGGGCGGCCGCCGACTCGCCGCCGTTGCGCGGGACCTCGGGCGCGAAGCGGTACTCGGCCCGGGCCCCGACCTGGACGATCGACCACGGCGCCGCGTGCTCGTCGATGACCGCCTGCACGCCGCGCGTGTACTCACCGCACACCGCCACCATCCTCGCGAAGCTCTCCTCGGTGAGCACGTGCTCGAGGGTCGCCCGCGCGGCGGCCAGCGACAGCGCGTTCCCGGCCAGCGTGCCGCCGACGCCGCCCTGGTCGATCAGGTCGGCCTCGGCGTCGCCGAGGATGCGCTCGGCGAACTCCTCGGAGACGCCGTAGGCGCCGATCGGGATGCCCGAACCGAGCGCCTTGCCGATGGTGACGACGTCGGGCCTGAGGCCCCAGGCGCGCGTGCAGCCGCCGTAGCTCGCGCTGAAGGTGTGGGTCTCATCGTTGATGAGCAGCGTCCCGGTCTCGTCGCAGAGCTCGCGCACGCTGTCGAGGAAGCCGGGGAGCGGCGGCACGATGCCGATGTTCGTCATCGCCGGCTCCATGAGGACGGCGGCGACGTCGCCTGCACGGAGCGCGTCACGAAGGGCCTCGGAGTCGTTGAACTCGACGACCTTGGTCGTGAGGACGGGGTCGACCTGCGGGCCGACGTTGCCCGGCTTCGACATGGGCGCGCCGTCGGGCCCGACGACGACCACGGTCTCGTCCACGGACCCGTGGTAGCAGCGCGAGAACACGAGGACGTACGGGCGCTTCGTGACCTGGCGCGCCATGCGCAGCACGAAGCGGTTGGCGTCGGTGGCGGACAGGGTGAACTGCCAGCAGGGCAGGCCGAAGCGGCGCCGCAGGTCGCGGCCGACCGCCGCGGCGTCCTCGGTCGGGAGCATCGTCGTGATGCCACCGTCGTCGCTGATGCGTCTCTGCACGGCCTCCATGACGATCTCGGGCGAGTGCCCGGTCATGGCGCCGGTGTCGCCGAGGCAGAAGTCGATGTAGGTGCGGCCGTCGACGTCGGTGATGCGGTTGCCGTGGGCCTTCGTGAAGTAGAGGGGGAAGCCGCCCGCCCAGATGGCCATCCAGCTCATGGGGACGCCGGCGAGGAGGCTCCCGCGCGCCTGCTCGAGGAGCTCGAGCGAGCGCGGGTGATCGGTGGCGTAGCGCCGCCGCTCGCGCTCGAGCAGGGTGCGCAGCCGGACGCGGTCGACGGTGCGGAAGGGGGTGCCGTCCGCGCGAAGGGCGCTGCTGGAAGGGGCGTGGGCGCTCTCGGACTGGGGGCTGAAGCGCATGCTGGTCAAGGTGTCCTCCGTGGCGGTCGAGGCGTGAACGAGGGTAAACTAGACTGAACGTTCAGTCAAGACTCACGAGGAGACGGCCTCGCCGCCGGACGGCCGCGACACGCGCGGCACACCATGGCTCTCCGCGGGATCGCGCTGCGACCGCCACGGGGCGCGGGCCGCCGGGACGCCGTGCTCTCGTGAGCGGGTACAACGACAGTGCGGTCGCACGGCGCGGCCGTCCGGCGGGCGCGCCGGCCGACGAGCGTCGAGGCGCCGGTTCACGCGGCGCGGAGGGAGGTGCCCCGTGGAGGGCTTTGCCCGGGGGCTGCCGAAGGCCGAGCTCCACGTGCACCTGGAAGGCACGCTCGAACCCGGTCTCCTGCTCGAACTAGCCGCCCGCCATCGGGCTGTGCTGCCGTACCGCTCGGCGGCCGAGGTGCGGGCGGCGTATCGCTTCTCCGACCTGCCGTCGTTCCTCGCGCTCTACTACCGCAACCTCGAGGTACTGCGCGATGAGGAGGACTTCCGCCGGCTGACGCTGGCGTACCTCGAGCGAGCGGCGGACGACGGGGTACGGCACGCCGAGGTCTTCTTCGACGCGCAGAGCCACACCGCCCGCGGCGTGCCGCTCGGCGCCGTCATCGAGGGCATCTGGGCGGGGCTGGCCGAGGGTGAGGGGCTTCACGGCATGAGCACGCGCCTCATCATGTGCTTCCTCCGCGACCGCGACGTCGGTGACGCGGAGCGGACGCTCACCGAGGCGCTGACGTATCGTGAGCGGCTGGCCGGCGTCGGGCTCGACTCGGCCGAGCGCGGCCACCCCCCCGGCGCGTTCGCCGGCGTGTTCGCCCGCGCCCGCGCCGAAGGGCTGGCCGCGGTCGCGCACGCCGGCGAAGAGGGTCCGGCGGAGTACGTGCGCGAGGCGCTGGACGAGCTCCACGTGCGGCGCGTCGACCACGGCGTGCGCGCAGCCGACGACCCCGAGCTCGTCGCGCGCCTGCGGCGCGAGAGGGTGCCGCTGACGATGTGCCCCCTCTCCAACGTCAAGCTGGGCGTCGTGCCTCGTCTCGAGGAGCACCCGCTCAAACGTCTGCTCGACGCGGGGCTCGTCGTGACCGTCAACTCGGACGATCCGGCGTACTTCGGCGGGTATCTTCTCGACAACCTCGTTGCGGTGCAGGAGGCCCTCGGCCTGCGCCGGCGCGACCTCGTGCGGCTGGCGCGCAACTCGTTCGAAGCGGCGCTGCTCGACGGGGAGGAGCGCCGCCGCTATCTCGCCGAGGTCGACGCCTTCGCCGCACGGCGCGGCGTCGCCGTGTGAGGCGGGACCGGGCCGGCGGACGTGCCCCGCGCCGGCGCGCCCGCCCGCGGCCGTGACGGCGGACCTCTCCACCTGTCGTATCCTTGACGTATGCTCGCGAACGACTCCGCCGCGCCGCTGCTGATCGGCGTCGACCTCGGCAAGGTCACGACCTCGCTGGCGTGGGGGCGTCCTACGGGCGACGGCGCGGTCGACATCGCGGGCACGCGCGCCCTCCGCCACCACGGCGACCCGCTGGCCCCCTTCTTCGCGTTCTACCGCGAGCTCGGGCCGGAGCGCGTCGCCGCGGTCGCCGCTACCGGGGTGTTCTCAGACCGGCTGGGCGCGCCCGTCGTCGCCGGGATCCCCGAGGAGATCGCCCAGCAGGAGGCCGTGACCGGGTTGCGGCCGGACGGCGCCCTGACCGTCGTGCGCATCGGCGGGGGCGGCTACTCGGTGCTCGCCCGCGACGCCGCCGGGCGCTTCACTTACGAACCCAACGAGCGCTGCTCGGCGGGCACGGGGCAGACCGTCGAAGGACTCTGCTCGCGCCTCGGGCGCACGCTCGACGAGGCCGTCGCGCTCGCCGAGGCCGCAGGCGACAGCCTCACCGTCACGAGCCGCTGCGCGGTCTTCGCCAAGAGCGAGCTGACGCACTACGCGAACCAGGGGGCCTCGCACGAGCGGCTGTTCCGCGGCGTCTTCGAGGGCATCGCCCGCAACGTCCACGCCCTCTACGACCGGACGCGGCCGGGCGCCGCCGGCGCCGCGAGTCCCGTCCTCCTCGTCGGCCACGGCGCCACCATCGCGCCGATCGCGCGGGAGTTCGCGCGCCTGGCCGGCGCCGGGGTGCGGGTCGAGGTCGCCGAGCACGCCGGCGCCTTCGAGGCGATCGGCGCCCTGCGGTACGCGGCGCACGCGGAGCCGGCCTCCAGCGCCGTCTGGCCGGCGCGGCCCGAAGATCTCGCCCGGGCCGGCGACGGCCGGCTGCGGACCTTGCCGCCGGCCGCCGCCGGCCCGGGGAGCGTCGTCCGTCTCGAGGCGCCGCCCCTCGTCACGTCCGCGGGCGGCCCCGCGGTGCTCGGCCTCGACCTGGGCTCGACCGGCTCGAAGGCCGCCCTGCTCGACGTCGCGAGCGGCGCCGTCCTGGCCGACGTCTACCGGCGCACCGACGGCAATCCCGTGGAGGCCGCCCAGCGGTTGGTCGCGGCGGTCCTCGAGGCCTCTGCGGCGCCCGTCGTCGGCGTCGGGCTCACCGGTTCCGGCCGTGACGCCGCCGCGGCCGTCTTCCGCGCCGCCTACCCCGACGCCGGCCCGCGGCTCACGGTGCTCAACGAGATCGTCGCCCACGCGACCGCCGCGGTGCGTGACGACCCCGACGGCGGCCGCAGCCTCTCGATCGTCGAGATCGGCGGGCAGGACGCGAAGTTCGTCAACGTGCGTGAGGGACGCGTCGTCGACAGCGACATGAACCGCGTCTGCAGCGCGGGGACGGGGTCGTTCCTCGAGGAGCAGGCGGAGGCCTTCGGCCTCGACGACATCACCCTGCTGGGCGACCTCGCCGCGCGCTCCCCGGGCGCCCCCGACCTCGGCCAGACCTGCACCGTGTTCGTCGCCGACGTGGCCGCTGAGGCGCTCGCCCAGGGCTTCACCCGCGAGGACATCTTCGCCGGCCTGCAGTACTCCGTGGTGCGCAACTACTGCGGGCGGGTCAAGGGCGACCGCCCCTTGCTGGAGACGGTCTTCTTCCAGGGCAAGCCGGCGACGAGCCGGTCGCTCGCCCGCACCCTGGCGGCGGTGACCGGCCGCACGGTGGTGGTGCCCGCGGATCCCGGCGCCATGGGCGCCATCGGCGTCGCTCTGCTCGCCGCCGAGCGACTCGGCGCGGCGACGCGGCAGGCGCTCGACCTCGGCGTCGTGCTGGACGCCGCGGTCGTCGAGCGCCACGAGCGCCGCTGCGGCGAGCCGTCGTGCGGCAACCTCTGCCGCCTCGAGGTGGCGGAGGTCGAGGTCGCCGGCGAGCGGCGCCGCGTGGTGAGCGGCGGCAGCTGCCCGAAGTACGACCAGCTCGGCGCCGTCGGCGAGAAGCTGGCGAAGGACGCGCCGCGGCCCTTCCGCGAGCGCCGCGAGTTGCTGGCGCGCTTGAGCGAGGATGTCGCCCCCGACCCGGCCGGCCAGCTCGCCGGCGTTCGCGTGGGGCTGCCGGCGGCGCACTACCTGCTCGACCTGGCGCCGTTCTTCGCCGCCTTCTTCGCCGCGCTCGGCGCCGCGCCCGTCCTCATCACGGCGCGGCCGGAGACCCTGGCCGCCGGGGACAGAGCCTGTGCGGCCCCGGGCGTGTGCGCCCCGGCGAAGCTCCTCCACGGTCTCGCCGCCGCTGCCGACGTGGACGTCCTCTTCGCCCCGAAGATCATCAACCTGCGCCCGCCGAACGGAGGCACGGGCACGAGCACCTGTCCGGTGGCGCAGGGGGCCCCGGACATGGTGGCCGACGCCCTCGCCGCCGCCGGCTCCCCGGTGCGCGTCCTGCGCCCCGCCCTGTGCCGGCACGAGGAGACGACGCTCGACTCGAGCGCGTTCTGGCGGGAGCTCGTCGCCATGGTGCGGAGTCTCGAGCCGGCGACCGAGTCCACGACGGGCCCTGCCGCCGCCGGAGGACTCCAGATCATCCGCGCCGTGCGGCGCGCCTGGCATGCCGGCCTCGCCCACCAGGCGCGCTTCGAGGAGGGGCTGGCGGCGATCGGGCGGCGCGCCGTGGATCACGCCGCCGCCGCAGGGCGGCCCGTGGTCGTCGTCTGCGGCGAGACTCACGTCATCCACGAGCCGCTGCTCGACTGCGGGGTGGGGGAGATCGCCGCCGCCAACGGCGCCCTCGCGGTCCCCGTCGACTGCTACCCTGTGCCCGCCGCCGTTCCCGGCCTGGCCCGGGTGCACTGGGCGAGCGCCGGCCAGACGCTGCGCGCCGCCACCGCCGGACGCGCCGCCGGTGACGCCTTCCCCCTGCTCGTCGGCGCCTACGGATGCGGCCCCAACTCGTTCGTCGAGCACCTCTTCAACGATCTCGGGGAGGGCCGTCCGTACGCGCTCCTCGAGAGCGACGGCCACGGCGGCGCGGCCGGCTACGTGACCCGCATACAGGCGTTCCTGCACGCCGTCGAGCAGGCGCGCGGCAGCGCCCCCGCGCGCGGCGACGCCCCGCCTGCGGGCATCGACCTCCCGGCCCGTCTCGCGCGCTACGACGTACCGCTCCCGACGACCCTCGACGGAGACCCGCAGCGGACCATCGTGTTCGGCCACATCGGCGGCACGGTGGGACGGCAGATCGCCGCCGCCCTCCGCGGGCAGGGCTATCGCGCCGAGTACGCGGGGCCGACCGACGCCGCCGCGCTCGAGTGCGGGCGCCGCCTGTGCTCCGGCAAGGAGTGCCTCCCCTACCAGCTGATCTGGGGCACGCTGGCGCGGTACCTCGAGACGCGGTCCGGCGACGGCGACGGCCGGCTTCTCTTCCTGAGCGTGGGCCAGGGGTTCCGTGCCTGTCGTGCTCACCTCTTCCCCCTGACCGAGCAAGTCGCCCTCGAGCGGCTGGGGCACGACGGCGTCGACATCGCCGACCTCAGCCTCGTCTTCGGCGACCTGACCGTCGTGCCCACGGTCTGGGCGTCGGTGGTCGCGCAGGACCTGCTCAACGCGCTGCGCTTCGAGGCGTACTCGAGCGAGCGGACGCGCGGCGATGCCGACGCCCTCTTCGAGCAGTGGTCCGACGTGCTCGCCGGCGAACTCGCGCGCGAGCGGCCGCGGGGGAACACCGCGACCGACGCGCGGAGCGCGCGCGAGACCCTGACTCGCGTGCGCGGCGTCCTCGGCGGCGCGGCGGCGGCGTACGCGGCGCTGCCGCGCGATCGTCGCCGTGCCGCCGAGCTGCGCACCGTCCACCTCTGCGGCGACCTCTACCTGCGCGTCGACGAGTGGGGCAACGACGACCTGCAGCGACGGCTGAGCGAGCACGGGCTGCGGGTGCTGTTCGAGCCGTACGGAGCCTTCTTCGAGCTCCTCGCCCTGCGCGACATGCAGGTCGCGCACCGATTGAGCCGGCGCGCTGTGAAGCGCCGTGCGACCCTGGTCGTCATGCGCGCCGTCGTCGACCGCCTGCTCGGGGCGGTCCAGCCGCTGCACCCGTGGCTGGACTGGCCCGACATCCACGAGGTGGTGCGGGAGAGCGATCGCGTCTTCGACGGCTATCCGATGGGTGAGACGGTCAGCACCGTGGGCGGCGCTCTCCACGCCTGGCGCGCGCGGCCGGTCGACGGCGTCGTCGTGGTCTCGCCGCGCGGCTGCGGTCCGGCGCTGCTCGCCGAGGCCCTCCTGCGCCGCCGGCCCGGTCCTCCGCTGCTCTTCGTCTACAACGACGGCGACCCTGTCGACGCGGACCGCCTGCGAGGGTTCGCCTGGCGGCTGCACGCGGCGACGGCGCGCCGCTGAGGTGCCGCGGCGCGAGGGCGCGCCGAGAGCGCGGGTGCGGCGGAGAGTATCCGTACGAAGGCGGGGCCGGCGGCGTCACCGCCGCCGGCCCCGGCCGGTCTCCTGCGCCGCGGCTCAGCTTCGCGCGCTGCGCCGCAGCGAGATGGCGTCCTGATCCGCCTCCACGCCTTGACGGCGGGCGTGTGTGCGGCGCAACTCGTCTTCGTGCTGGGCCAGTGCCGTGTCGTGCGTGGCGCGCTCGCGCCTGTAGTCTCCGCTCTCGATGTAGTCCCAGAACAGAACGAGGTCGCGCGCGACCTTGCCGTCGAGCAGGTCGCGTTCGGCCGTGATTCGCTCGTCGTCGTACAGGTCGTCGGGCACGGTCGCCTTGAAGGTGACGCGCGTGCCGCCTGGATCGGCGTCCTCGAAGCTGACGGCGCCGATCTCGACCGCGTTGACACAGGCGATCTCGTCACAGGCCAGCCTGCGCCGGCCCGTGAGCACGCCGTCGAGGAAGCGCTCCCAGGCGCCTGCGACTTCATCGAGCGGCGCCGGGACATCGACGCTGCGTCGTACGTCGGTCATGTCCTCCTCCTCATCGTCGGGATGGCGTCCGCCGTTCGCAGACTACCCTGTGGACCCGCGGCCAAACGGACGGAAACCGGGCGACCGGCAGGGCCCCGCTCCCCGGCGTTTGCCGGCGGTGCCAGCGGGAACTGTCCGGCGCAGACCGTGTCAGACCGTCGACGACAGGAGACGTCAATGGACCGCACAGCCAGGTGCGTGCGCGACGTGGTCGAGCCGCGACCCACCCGCGAGGGTGCCGGCGTGCGGCTGCGGCGCACGATCTGCACGCACACCCTCGACTACCTCGACCCCTTCCTGCTGCTGGACCACTTCGCCTCGGACGATCCCCGCGACTACCTCGCCGGCTTCCCCTGGCATCCTCACCGCGGCATCGAGACGGTGACCTACATGCTGGCCGGCGAGGTCGACCACCACGACAGCATCGGCAACCGCGGGACGATCGGTCCGGGCGACGTCCAGTGGATGACCGCCGGCGGGGGCATCCTCCACGAGGAGATGCCGCGGCCGCGCGACGGCCGCATGGCCGGCTTCCAGCTCTGGGTGAACCTGCCGGCCGCCCTCAAGATGACGCGGCCGCGGTACCAGGAGGTGCGGGCGGACCAGATCCCCCGGGTGCGCCGCGACGACGGGTCGCTGGTCCGCGTCGTCGCCGGGCAGGTCGACGGTGTGGCGGGCCCGGTGTCCGAGATCTACGCCGAGCCCACGTACCTCGACGTCACCCTGCTGCCGGGGACGACGTTCGCGCACCCGGTCCCGCGGGGCCACAACGCGTTCGCCTACGTCTTCGAGGGCGAGGGGCGCTTCGGCGTGGCCTGCGACGAGGGCTACCGCGGCGACGCCGGCGGCGAGCTCGTCGCCGCGCCGGACCTCGTCGTCTTCACCGACGGCGACGAGGTGACGGTGCGTGCGGACGACGTCGCGACCCGCTTCCTGCTCGCGTCGGGCCGCCCGCTCGACGAGCCCATCGCCCGGTACGGACCCTTCGTCATGACGACCAAGGAGGAGATCCAGGTCGCGCTCGACGACCTGCGCGCCGACAGCTTCGCGTGGCGCGACGACCCAAAGTGGGTGCGGCGGCGGCAGACCTGGCGCGGATGAGGTCCTCGGGCGAGCAGAGGTGGTGTGGGTGACGCGGGAGGCCGGTCAGACCGCCGCCGGCCGGCGGCTGCGGCGCGAGGAGCGGACCATCGCCGTGATGGTCGGGATGTACTGTCGCGACCATCACGGCGCCGCCGGCACGGGGCGCGCCGCTGGCGACACGCTCTGTGCCGACTGCGCCGAGTTGCTCGAGTATGCGCGCCGGCGGCTCGACGCGTGCCGGTTCGGCGCCGACAAGCCGACCTGCGCGAAGTGCCCGGTCCACTGCTACGCGCCGGCGATGCGCGAGCGGGTGCGCGAGGTGATGCGCTACAGCGGCCCCCGGACGCTCGGGCGCCACCCCGTGCTCGGCGTGGCGCACCTCATCGACGGACGTCGCGGCGCACCACCGGGCTGAGGCGAGACGCGCGGCGGGTTGTCCGCCGTGCCCTGCCCGACCATCATGGAGTCACCGTGTTCGTGCTAGCGATCGACATCGACGCGTTCGACCCCGCCAAGCGGCCCTTGATGTTCCTCTTCATCGGGCTGCTGCTGGCGTTCGTCGCCATCCGCGTCAACACGCGCCTGATCCGTTCGGGCGTCACCTGGTGGTTCGGCGACTTGCGGCCCAACGGGCTGCACATCCACCACAGTGTGTTCGGCATCGTCATCATGGCGATCGCCGGCACCCTGCAGTTCGCCTGGCAGCCGGCCGGGTGGTGGCTCAATCTGAGCGCCTTCTTCTTCGGCGCCGGGCTGGCGCTGACGCTCGACGAGTTCGCCCTGATCCTCCACCTCGAGGACGTCTACTGGGCGGAGCAGGGCCGGCAGTCGATCGACGCCGTGATCCTCGGCATCGCCTTCGTCGCCCTGCTGCTCACGGGCCTCGTGCCGCTGGCCGTACCCGAGACCGCGACCATGGAGCTGGCCTCACGCTGGATCGCCGTCGCGCTGATCGCGGCCAACGTCGTGTTCGTCATCGTCACCTTTCTCAAGGGCAAGCTCTGGCTCGGCACGCTGGGCCTCTTCGTTCCCTTCCTCGCCGTCGTCCCGGCGCTCAGGCTCGCCAAGCCCGGCTCCCCCTGGGCGCACAGCTCCTACGCCGACAGACCGCTCAAGCTCGACCGCGCCCGCCGCCGCGACGAGGTCTGGCACCAGCGCTGGCTGCGGCAGAAGCACCGCCTCTGGGACCTGATCGGCGGGCGGCCGCACCTGCCCCACCGGCACGATCGCGGGGCAGGTTCGGCGCCGCTCCTCACGGAGGAGCCCGTCGCCCGGCTGTGGCGCGAGGACGCCGTGGCGCCGGTCACCGATGCGGACGTGACGCCGGAGGGCGGGGCGCCGGGCGGCGGCGACGGCCTGGAGCGTCGCGCGGGTTGCGGGACCGGCGCGGACGCGCCGAGGGGGCGGCGCCGCCTGGGCGGCGCCGCCCCCTCGGCGCGCGTCACTTGGGGCGCACCGCCCGGTCGGTCGACGAGCCGGTCCTGACGTCGTCGGACGTCGCCTTGGCGTCGCCGTCGGTGCCCGTCGGGCCGCTGTCGCCGGAGGTCGTGCCACTCGGCTCGTCGCTCGGCTCGACCGCGCCGGACCGCTGCGTGGAGGTGGTGCTCGAGTCTGTGCCGGCCGCCGCCGTGCCGTCGTTGACGCGCACGGCCGTGCCGGCGGCGCCGGAGGTGGAACCGGGGTTCGCGGGGGACGACTCCCCGGTCGAGCCGTCCCGCAGCTGCTGCAGGTGCTCGGGCACCTCGCCCGGCCAGCGCGAGTGGAACGCTCTGCCATCGGCGCCGTCACCCTGCGTCGCGGCCGACTGGACGAGGGCCGCCGTGCCGGCTCCGGGGCCGAGCGCGCCGCTCTGGTCGACGACGTCCTGGATCGCGAGCCCGGAGGCCATCGCCAGGACGCCGGCGGCCACGAGGGCGACCTTCGTACCCAGCACCCCGCCGATGTTGGCGATGCCCAGGAGCGGGGCCGCCGCCGGCAGCGCCGCCGGGGTCGCCGCCAGCGGTGCCGCGGCGAGCGGGGCGGCGAGCGGCGCAGCGGCTGCCGCCGGGGCGCCGAAGAGCGGCGGTGCCTGCAGCACGCTCGGCACCGGCAGGGCCGGGAGCAAGGCGAGCGCCGCGACCCCGCCGCCGGCGGGCAGCAGCGCGCTGACGCGCTTCTTGAACGCCGCCCGTGCCCTGAAGAGGAGGACGCCGGCGGTGCCCCACGTGACGTTCATCGCCTCGGAGAGCTCGCGCCGGTTGAGGCCCTGGACGTCGTGCAGGATGAGCGCCGCCCGGTAGCGCGGGCTCATGTCGCGCAGCGCGGCCTCGACCGCGGCCGCCATCGCGGCCTGGTCGTAGCCGTCTCGGGGGTCGACCAGCGTGGACACCTCGTCGAGAGGGGTGTCGGCGCGGCGCGCCCGGGCGCGCAGTCTGTCGTAGCAGGCGTTCATGGTGACCCGGAAGAGCCAGGGCTCGACGCGCAGGGCGCCGCGGTGGCGCGGCAGGTCGCGATACGCGGCGAGGAAGACCTCTTGAGTGACGTCCTTGGCCTCCTCGCGGTCGTCGAGGAGGCGCGCGGCGAAGCTGTAGATGCTGGGGTGAAGGGCGGTGTAGAGCTGCTCGAACGCACCGCGGTCGCCGCGGCGCAGCGCGGTGGCGAGTGCCTCTTGCTCTGACGGGCTGAGGTTGAGCGTGGCCACACACCACCTCGCTGCACGATCACGATGGCCCCTTCGCCAGTGTAGCGCTCTTGCCCACTTAATGCACGGGTGACGTACGGACGGGCGGCCCCGCAGCGAGGGCCACCCGTCCGTACGAGCCTGTCGAGCGTGATGCCGGACGTGTCAGTCGCAGCTGCCATCACCCGGGCCGCTCGGGCCGGCCGCGGGGGCGGCGGGGTCTTCGGTCGCTTGCGAGCTGCGCGTCTGGGTGAGCGTGCGGGTCGCCTCATCCTCGTCTGTCCAGCTGTCGCGGTCCTGGGTGCGCAGTCTCGTCTGGTCACCGTCACACTCGGCGGCCTCATCCCAGGCGAGACGGGTACGCGTCTGGGTGCGCACTTCGACGCCGAGGTCCTCGGGGTTGTTGGTGCGCAGGCAGTTCTCGCTGCACACGCGCCCTTCGGTCGCGTCGTCCGGCTGGACCTGATCGATGACCTGGTCGGCGGCGTAGGCGACGGCGCCGCTGAGCAGCACGAGCGCCGCTGCGAGGCCGAGGATCTTCAGTGTCTTCACCGTGGCTCCTTCGCTAGCTTCATCCAGTCCACAGCCTCCAACGTTGACCGACCTCCGGAGTTAACCTCACGGGCCGCCACGACGGCACGGACGGCGGTCGCCAGCGACGCCCCCGTGGTATCGTGCGGTCGGGGTCACCCGGCCGCCCCTCACACCATGGACTACAGCCTGCCAGATGACGACGATGCGCTGCTTGCCGAGTGCGAGGTCGAGACCTTCCGCAGCGGCGGGCCGGGCGGCCAGCACCAGAACGTGACCGACAGCGGCGTGCGCCTGCGCCACCGCCCGACCGGCACGGTGGTCGTCTGCCGCGGCGAGCGCAGCCAGCTCGCGAACAAGCGCATCTGCCTGCGCCGCCTGCGGACCCGTCTCGAGAAGCTGCTGGCGCCCCCGCCGCCGCCGCGGCGTCCGACCAGGCCGGGCGCCGGGGCGGTCACGCGCCGCCTCGAGGAGAAGGCGCGCCGCAGCCGCGTCAAGCGCCTGCGGCGCCCGCCCGAGGACGGCGCGTGAGCGAAGGCTCCCGCGTAGGACGGCGACGCTTGGTGGTCGCCGGCGGGGAGGGTACATGGGACGTCAGCCGCGACCGCTCGGGCGGACTGGCGGGGCGGCGGACTCCGCCACTCGGGCGGACAAGGAGGGCGGCGGCCGCCGGCCTCAGGGCATGACGGCGCCCGGGTCGACGCGCTGCCAGAACCCGGCGAGCTCGTCGAGTTCCGCCGTTTCGAAGTGCTCGAGGAAGAGGCGACGCACGCCGGCGAGGTGGGTCACGCGCGCCTCGTTCAGGCGCCGCCTGCCTTCGTCGGTCAGCATGGCGAAGAAGCCGCGCCCGTCGTCGCTGCAGCGCTGGCGGTGCACGAGGCCGTCGGCCTCGAGGCGGTCCACCAGCCTGCTGACGCCGCTCGGGCTGAGGAGGACCGAACGCGAGAGGTCGCTCATGCGCAGCCGATGGTCGGGCTCGGACTCGAGGACGACCAGCACCTCGTAGGCGCGCAGCGAGAGGCGGTGCTCGATCTCGAGCTCGTGGTCGAGCTGGTGGAACAGGGCGCTGTGGACGCGCAGCATGCCTCTCCACGCCGCGAGCTCGGCGGCGGTCAGGCGCTGGTCGCTTTCACGTACGGTCATGGCAGACTCCTTGCGCGGTCAAAGAGAGTATACCCGAAGACCGCCGTCCGCACCGCGCTTCGCCGGAGGCCGGTCGTGCGGTCCGGGGCCGGCTCCGCGCTGCAGTCACTGCGGCCCGCCCGCGTGGCACCGGCGGGAGGAGGTCAGTGACTCCGTGTCCGAGCGGGCGGGCCGGCGTACGCGCGGACCGCGTCCCGGCCGGCGTCCTTGGCGCGGTACAGCGCCTTGTCGGCGAGCTCGAGCAGCTCGTCGAGGCTCGTGGCGTCGCCGGGGCAGGTGGCGACCCCGAGGCTTATCGTCACGCTGGCGTCGGCCGGGAGCCCGAGGCCGGTGTAGCGCGTCTGCCCGAGCGTCTCGCGGATGCGCTCGGCGACGTGGAAGGCGTTCTCGCCCGGCGTGTGCGGCAGCAGCACCGCGAACTCCTCGCCCCCGTACCGCGCGCAGACGTCGGTGGCGCGCAGGAGGTCCCTGATGGTGCCGGCCACCGTCTGGAGCACACGGTCGCCGGTGGCGTGCCCGTAGGTGTCGTTGACGAGCTTGAAGTGGTCGACGTCCGCCATCAGCAGGCTCAGCGGGGCCTGGTGACGCAGCGCCCGCTGGACCTCCTCGTCGGCGCGCTTGGTGAAGTAGCGCCGGTTGTACAGGCCGGTGAGGTGGTCGGTGACGACCTGGCGGCGGATCGCGTCGTACTTGTGGGCGTTGGTGAGCGCACTCTGGAGGTGACCCTGGAGCGCGCCCAGCGCCTCGTCCCCGAACAGGGCGAGGTAGCGGTCGTCGGTCGCCGCCACGAGCAGCGCCATCTCGCCGACGTTCTCGACCGCGAGGCTGATCGCCAGCTCGCTGCCCATGGTGTGCGGGACGAGCCCGCATTCGTGCCCCTGCCGCCGCTCGATGCTCCCGTGGTAGATGGACGCGCGCACCGGGCAGTCCGGTGTGTAGGCGCAGCAATCGGGGTCGAAGCCGTCGCCGCGCACGCCCTGCGTGCCCTCGAGGCGGAAGCTGCGCGCCTCACTGTCGAGCAGCAGCAGCGCGGTGAAGTCGGCGTGCAGCAGGGCGCGCGTCTGGGTCAGCACGAGGTCGACCGTCTCGCGGTACGGCAGCGCCGCGTTCATCGCCTTGCCCGCGTCGCCGACCTCGACCAGCTGGCGGTTCAGCGACTGCGCCCTGGCGAGGTCGTCCTTGATGCTCTGGGACACCCACTCCTTGTCCTCGGAGGCGGTGAACACGGCCACCAGGGTGCCCACCAGGTGCGCCAGCTCGCGCACCTCGTCCCGGTACCCGGGGTCGCCGCGCCGGTACGCCTCCCCGAGTCGCGCCGTCGCACGGTGCATGATGTGCCGCACCGGGCGATGGACGGCGACGTCGACGATGGCGAGGACGGCGGCCAGAAGGGTGAGCAGCAGCAGGCCCGTCGGCAGGGGGGCGGAGCCGAGGCCGAGCCACGAGACGGCGAACGCGGCGGCGAACGCGGCGGCGAGGATCGCCGCCGACTTCGTCTCGCGCGTCAGTGTGCCCGGGTGACTGCGTCCCGAACCGGCTCCCGGTGGTGTGGTGGTCGTGGCGTCCGCCTCCCAGAATCCGCGGTCTCTCCGGTTATCGGCAGAAGAACGGCGACCATGACCCGGCCGGCGCGGCGCGGGGACGGCGTCCGCGGGCGCGGCGGGCGAGCGGAGGCGGGCGGGTCGGCGAGTGACCGCGTGGGGCGGACCAGCTCCGTCCCGGCGGGGCCGGCCGGGCCGGGATCTCGCCGGCGGCCTCGAGCGGGCGGCGTCAGACGCGCCCGAGGACGCGCCGGTCGGCCGTCGGGCGGTGGGTCGCGCGCCGCTCGCCCGCGCGCCGGTCGCGCATGTAGTACCGGCACACGGGGCAGCAGGCGGAGCACGTCAGGCGGGTGTCCACGTCGGCGACGCAGATGAGCGCCGGGTGCATCGCGGGTGGTCGGGGATCGGCCATCACGGCCATCTACGCCGCCGCCTGGCCGACTCCTGCCCGGCCGCGGCCCCGCCGCCGGTGTGCGGACGGGCTCAGTCGGCCTGCAGGTAGCCGTCGATGACGGCCAGCACCTGGGCGATGCGGAACGGCTTGGTGATGTACCCGTCGATGCCGACGTCGGTCGCGCGCTCCATGTCGGTCGACATCGCCTTGGCCGAGAGGCCGACGATGGGGATGTCACGCGTGCTCGCGTCGGCCTTGAGCTCGCCCACCGCTTCGTAGCCGCTGAGCACCGGCATCATCATGTCCATCAGCACGAGATCGGGCTGATTGGCGCGCGCGACTTCGACGGCCTCGCGGCCGTTCGTGGCCTTGTGGACCGTGTACCCCTGGGCCTCGAGCGACATGGCGACGATGCTCAGGATGTCCGGGTCGTCGTCGGCGACGAGGATCGCCTTCGGCACGACGGTCACCTCCTAGCTGATCTTGCCCGCAGCCAGCGGGTCGGTCGGCGTTTGTGATATCGGCACGGTGAAGATGAAGCTGGAGCCCTTGCCGAGCTTGCTCTGCACGCGCATCGTGCCGCCGTGCAGCTCTACCAGCTCGCGGGCGATGGCGAGGCCGAGACCCGTGCCGCCCTGGGTGCGGGTCGCCGACGAGTCGATCTGCGTGAAGCGCTGGAAGACGCGGTCGATGTCCTCGGAGGAGATGCCGATGCCGGTGTCGTTGACCCAGATCTCGACGAGGTCGCCGGCGAGCCGGGCCTCGACGCTCACGCTGCCGTTCTCGTGCGTGTACTTGATGCCGTTGGTGAGCAGGTTGAGCAGGACCTGGTTGAGCTTGGCGGGGTCGGCCCACACCGGCGGCAGCTCCGTGGGCAGGAAGGTCGAGATGCGGATGCGCTTGTCCTGGGCACGGGGCTTGACCACGGGCAGGACGTTGAGGAGCGCGGCGCGCAGGTCGACGGCCTCGAAGTTGAGCTCGAGACGGCCGGCCTCGATCTTCGTCAGGTCGAGGATGTCGTTGATCAGGTTCAGCAGGGTCTCGCCGCCGGTCAGGATGCTCTGGATGAACCCCTGCTGCTTCTCGTTGAGCTCGCCGGTCATGCCGCTGAGGAGCATGTCGCTGTAGCCGATGATCGAGGTCAGCGGCGTGCGCAGCTCGTGGCTCATGGTCGCCATGAAGTCGCTCTTGAGCTCGTCGAGGTGGGTGAGCTCGCGGTTCTTGCGGGCGAGCTCCTCGGTGTCGCGGATGTTGCGCAGGACCACGGCGACGAGGCTGCACTGTGACTTCAGCATGCGCACGGCGTCGTCGTCGGCCGGCTCGCCGCGCTTGAACAGCAGGCAGACGAGCCCGAGCCGCTCGGCCTTGGCCTCGAGGGGCGAGACGAGGAACCCGTGGAAGCCCTCGCGCTCGACGTCCTTGAGCAGGCGCGCCCGTCGCGGGTCGTCGGCACTCACACAGCGCTGGGCGCCCTCGGCGGCGAGCTCGACGAGCCCGTGCTCGCGCAACCGGCGCACGAGCTCGACGCCCACGCCGGTGACCGCCTTCTCCTCGTCCTCGCCGACGCTCGCGTTGCGGACCAGGGCGAAGCCGCTGGCGATACCCGCGGAGCGGGTCGCCTGTCGGACGGCCTCCGCCATGAGGTCGTCGAGCGTGTGGTGACGCAGGAAGAGGCGGCTGCTCTCGCCGAGCACGTGGAGTTGCTGGTTGGCGCGCTGCATCTTGTCGAGCTGGTCCCGCATGTCGACCTGGGCGACGTTGAGGTCGCGGGCCGTGCGCCCCAGCGTCGCGCCGAGGCGCCCGGCGAGCAGCGCGGTGAGGAGGAACGCGGTGACGTGCAGGCAGAGGGCGAGGAGCATCCAGGTCGACGGGAGGGCGTCGGCGGCGGGCGCGCCGTCGATGACCAGGACGGCGCGCTCCTGGAGGGTCCAGACCACGGTGTAGGCGGCGCTGGCCGCGGCGGCCGTGGCGTAAGGCGCCCAGCCGGGCAGGAACCCGCTGCTGAACACGATCGGCCACACATAGAAGAGGGCGGCGCCGCCGGCGGCGCCGCCACCGAAGACGATCGCCGCGGTGACCAGGGCGAGATCGATGGCGACGACGATCGCGGCCAGTCGGTCGACGGCGATACGCGAGCGCAGGGCGAGGATCGGCAGGTTGGCGGCGGCGACCACCGCGGCCACCGCGAACAGCGCCGCGGGCCGCGCCCCGTGGGTCTCGATCTGGACCCAGAGCACGGGCGTGGCGACGGCCAGGGTGAACGCCAGGCGGGCCAGGAGTACGTCCTGCAGCTGTCTGCGAAGGTCCAAGGGCTCTGCTGCCTCTTCGTCGTGTTCGTATACTATTCTCGGCAGCGGCTTGAACTCCGTCCCCATCAGGGTCCGAGTCCGTCGCGCACCCCCGCGTCGCCGGCCCGAAAGGAGGCCCCCCAGCATGTCGGTCCCCCGGCTGATGCTCTGCGGGCTCGAGCCCGGGCCGGCCGTCGCCCTGGCCGCCGGCGCCCTCGCCTCCGCCTTCAGCCCCCGCCAGGTGCGCCCCGTCACGCTCGGCCTCGACGTGCCGCTCTGGCGCCTGCTCTACGCGGCCGCCGACAAGGCGCCCCGTGTCCTCGACCCCGTCCTGCACGCCGGCTGCGCGCCGGAGCTCTACGACCGCTGGTCCGAGGGGGCCGACCTCGTCTGCTTCGTCGCCGTCGCGCCGGCACTCGACACCTGGCACGGGGTCGCGGGCTCGCGCCCCGTCGAGGTGGCGGCGCAGTTCGACGCCCCGGTCGTGCTGGTCGTGGACGCCCGCGACCGGGGGGCCACGGCCGCCGCCGCGGCCTGCGGGGTGAAGACCCTGGCACCCGGGGCCGAGCCGGCCGGTGTCATCGTCGTCGGTGGCGACGACCCTTCCGGGGAGCTCGGGGAGCTGCTTCGCCGGCGCGTCGGCCTACCGGTGCTCGGCTGGCTGCCGCCTCAGCTCAGCGAGCAGTTCACCCGCCAGCACGCCGGGCCCGGGCCGGTGCGACAGCTGGGCCCGCGGCCGGCGCGCGGCAGCGAGGCGCGGCTCTGCGCCGAGGCGGCCACGTTCCTCGACACCGAGCAGCTCGAAGCGGTCGCCGTCCGGCGGGGCTACCTTCCCCGGCCGGGGCGCAGCGTCTTCAACCCGATCGCCGCCGGCAGCGGTCTGCGCCTCGCCGTCGCCTGGGGTCCGCCGCTGCAGCCGTTCTCGCTCGAGAACATCGACGTGCTGCAGGCGGCGGGGCTCGAGTTCGTGCCGCTCAACGTGGCCCGCGACCGCGCCCTTCCCGAGGGCGTGCACGGGCTGCTCCTGGCCGGCCACCTCGACGAGGAGGCGCTCGCCGACGTCAGCGCCAACCGTGAACTGCTGGGCGAGATCGCCGCCGCGGTCGACGCGGGTCTGCCGACCCTCGCCACGGGCGGCGGCGCCCTCCTGCTGCTGCGGCGCCTCGCCGACAGCCACGGGCGCAGCCACGAACTCGCCGGCGCCTTGCCGGCCGAGGCTGAGCTGCTCGAGTGGTACGAGCGCCCGCGCTACGTGCGCGCCACGGCGACCCGGGAGAACCCCTTCGACCAGGGGGACAACCTCCTCTACGAGCTCTTCGACCTCGAGTTCCTCGTGCTCGAGCAGGAGGCCTTCGCCTACAGCATCGCCGACGGCGACGGGCCCGCCCGGGCCGAGGGCTTCGCCCTGCGCACCTGCCTCGCGACGACCCTCTACCCCTCGCTGCCGCACTGTCCCGCCCTCGCGGCGCGCTTCATCGCCGCCTTGCACGCCGCGTCGCCGTGGGCGCCGCCGAGGTGACGGCGGCGGCCGCCGGCACGCCTGCGGCCGGGCGGCGACCGCTCCTCGCGTTGTGGGCGGGGGGGACGGCGGCCATCGCCCTGACCGGCCTCCTGCTCTGGTGGACGGGCACCCCGGGTTGGGACCTCGCCGCGCACCTCTACAAGACCTGGCTCCTGCGCGAGGGCTACTCGGTCTTCTGGGACACGTACTGGTACGGGGGCAGCTACGGCGCGATCACCTACGGCGTGGTCTACTACCTGCTGGCGCTGGTGATCCCGTGGCCGGTCCTCGTCGTCCTGTCCGCCGGCGCGCTGCCGCCGCTGTTCTTCGTCTACTACCGCGCGGCGTGGGGTGTCGAGGAGATCTGGCCGGCGGTCATCCTGGCTGGCGTGATGTGCATGTACCTGTCGCACGGCCAGGACCCCTTCCTGCTCGCCCTCGCGCTGACGCTGGGGGCGATGGCGCTCACGGTCCGGGGGCGCCCGCTGTGGGGTGCGGTCCTCGCCGGCGTCGGCGTCTTCACGAACCCGCTGGCGCTGATCGTGGGCGGCGTGTTCCTCGCCGCCGACTTCGCCGCCCGCCCCGGACTGCGCCGGCGCCTGCTGCTCTTCGCCGCGGGCCTGGCGCCGTTCGTCCTCGTGCGCCTCCTCGTGGGCCTCGTGTTCGCCGAGCCCGGCTGGTACCTCGACCAGCTCCTGCAGGCCGTGCTCTACGTGAGCTTCGCCGTCGTCGGCGTGACCCTGGCCCTGGTCAACGAGACGCACCCGCGGCGTCCCTTCGTGCTGCTCTTCGTCATCTACGGCGCGGTCGTGCTGGGGACGACGGTCGTCCCGGGGAGCCCGCTCGGCAGCAACGTGGGCCGCTTCTTCATGGTGTTCGCCTTCAGCGTGCTGTTCTTCCTCCGCCGGGACCGGTTCCGGCGCCCCTTCGGCAGCCGCTGGCTGCCGTGGGCGCTGCTGCCGGTCCTCGGCTTCGCCGGCCTGCAGATGAGCACTCCGGTCAGCCACTACTTCACCGCCCGCGACGAGCTTCCGGCGACCACGAGGGAGTTCTGGGGCCCGGCGCTGGCCGCCGCCGCGCGCTACGACGACCCCGACCACCGCCTGCACGTGGTCGCGCCGCGCCGTCACTTCGAGGCCTGGTACCTGCCCGAGGCGGGGCACCCGATCACACGCGGCTGGTACCGGCAGGCCGACGCGCTCCACAACCGCATCTTCTACACCGCGTACGGTCCCGAGCAGTACGTCACCTGGCTGCGCTCGATGGGTGTCGAGTACATCCTCCTGCCCGACGACCCGCTCGATCCTTGGAGCCGGCGAGAGCCGGGGATCCTGGCCCGCTCGCCGGACTTCGAGCTCGTGGAGGAGACCGGCGACTGGGCCGTCTACCGGCTCCGCGACGCCGAGGGTCTCGTGTGCGGGCTGGACGGCGGCGAGGGCCGGGTCGTCGAGTACGGACACCTCGTGCTGCGCGTGCATCTCGACGCGCCCGGCCGCTACCTCGTCAAGGTCACCTCGACGCCGTTCTGGTGCCTGGAGGGCGTGCCCGGCAGGCTCGCGGCGACGCGCGACCGGTTCGTCGTCATCCACGCCGAGGAGGCCGGTGTCGCGACCTTGCGCTTCGACTTCGACTGGGCAGTCGCCGCCGGCCAGCTGTTCTGAGCCCGGCGGCGCATCCGTGCTCAGCGCCTCGTCTGGGGGCGTCGCGGAGCCGCCGCCTCGGCGTCACCCTGGCGAGGTCCGCGTGAGGGCTCGCGGCGCGGCCGCGGCCGTCGCTCCCTCCTCGTGTAGACTTCGCCCATGGCGCGGTCCCGACTGTCGCCGGAGGTCTTCGCCCTGCCCGCCGAGCGTATCCGCGACGGGTACTACTCCGACGCCTACTTCAACCACACGAAGCACGTGCTCGAGGTGCACGACCTGCACCCACGCGTGCTGCTGCAGGTCTTCCAGAAGCACCCGGGCGTGATCGTCGGCGGCGTCGACGAGGCGCTCGCCGTGCTCAGGCTCTGCGCCGGGCGGTACGGTGGCCAGGGTGCGGACAGGCGCTGGCAGCCGGGCTGGGACGAGCTCGAGGTGCGCGCCCTCTGCGACGGCGACGAGGCCGGCGCCTGGGAGACGGTCATGACCATCGAGGGCGACTACTCGCTGTTCGCGCACCTCGAGACGGTCTACCTCGGGGTCCTCACGCGGCGCACCCTGATCTCGACGAACGTGCGCCGCGTGGTCGCCGCCGCGCGGGGCAAGCCGATCCTCTTC
>DATHSP010000230.1:0-2487 GCA_035464075.1 Thermoleophilia bacterium
GGCTTCGTCTACGACGTGGCGTTCGCCGGCATCCCGTACCAGGACCCGACGCCGGAGATGGCGGCCGACTTCTTCCGCCACGCGCGCGTGGCCTCGTTGATCCGTTGGGTGGGGCTGGGCCTGCTGCTCTCTGGCGCGATCGCCAGCTTCACCCGTCGCCTCCCAAGACGGGAGGAGCGGCGATCCGTGGCGCCGTGACGAGCGGCGCCGCAGCGTGACTGCCTGACCCTCATCGCCTGCATGGGCCAGCGATACAGGCGCATACGGGAGCGTCCCTTACCCTGGGAGGTACGGAACGTGGAAAGGGAGGAGACATCATGGCAGCCATGGTGAAGGTCATCGAGGTTCTGGCGCAATCCGAGAAGAGTTGGGACGATGCGGCCAAGGTGGCGCTCGAGGAGGCCTCCAAGACGCTCAGGGGCATCCAGAGCATCTACGTCAAGGAGATGCAGGCCGTCGTCAAGGACAATCGGATCGTGCAGTACAGGCTCAACGCGAAGATCTCGTTCCTTCTCGAGCGGGAAGACTGATCTCGCCCTGATCGGGTGCACGACCTCGACGACGCGTGACCCTGAACCTGCACGGGGCAATCCAGCGGCGCCCGATGCCGCGGCCGCTGGTGGCGAGCGCAACCCTATGCCTGCGAGCCACTCGGTTCCGGCGTGCGCAGGAGTACGAGTCCGACGCCGACGAACCACACCAGTTGCGCTAGGCCGAAGGCGGCGACCAGGACCGCGAGGCCCGGCACGGTGGACAGGACGCCGGCAGTGCCGGCGAGCAGTCCGAGTGCGACGACGGCCCTCGGGAACGCCCGGGCGCGCTGCGCCGCCAGGCTGACCAACAGCGTCCAGAGCCCGCCGAGCAGCTCGCCGTTGGCACCGGTCATGCCCGAGGTGACGGCCTCGATGGTGACCCACGCGGTGGCTGCGCTGGCCGGGTCGTCAGCGTGCAGCGCGAGGACGGTCTCCATGCCGAGGTTCGTGGCCATGCCGCCGGCGATCAGGACGCCGGCCCAGACGAGTGCGATGCTCGTCGCGACGCGCATCGTGGTGGGCGCGGCGGCATGCAGCCGGGCGTGCAGCGCCCAGGCGAGCACGACGAGCACGACGCCGAAGACGACGTAGATCGCCAGGTACGTGAGTTGCAGGCCGCGGAGGTGCTGCGCGAAGAGCGCGATCTTGTCGAGGGGGTCCCGCAGACTCGGGAAGTCGACGGCGAGCAGGAAGTAGGCCACGCCCGCGAGATAGGCGCCCGCCAGGTAGAACGCCGCAGCGGCGCCTAAGGTCCGTGGGGTCGGGGGTTCACGTGTTGACATCGTCTCGCCTCCAGGGTGCGGCGCCCGTGAGCGCCGATCGCTGGAACTTACGGCGTAAGTCCCAGCGAGTACGGTAAACTTACGACGTACGTCTGTCAAGCGCGACGGCGAAGACATGTGAGGAGCATTCAGGTTGGCAACCCCATCACCATCCGACGTTCGCGAGCCGCTCAGCCGTGCGCGGGTCCTTCGTGCAGGCGTCGACGTCGCCGACGAGCGGGGGCTCGAGCGTCTGAGCATGCGCGTGCTGGCCGGGGTGTTGGGCGTCGAGGCGATGTCGCTCTACAACCACGTGGCGAACAAGGACGACCTCCTCGACGGCATGGTCGATCTGGTCATGGCCGAGATCGAGGCGCCCGGGCCGGACGCGCCGTGGCGCGAAGCCATGCGACGGCGCGCCATCACGTCACGCGCGGCGTACGCACGCCATCCATGGGCCGCGCGGCTGGTCCATACGCGTCCGAGCGTCGGTCCTGGGCGGCTCGCGTCCTTCGATGCCACGATCGGCTGCCTGCGCCGCGCCGGCTTCTCCAACGCGCTGACCGTCCACGCCCTCTCGATCCTCGACGCTTACGTGCACGGTTTCGGGGCGCAGCGCCTCCACGTGGCCCAGGCCGAGGTGCCCGACGACGTCGCGATGGCGGAAGCTCTCGCACGCTGGCTCCCGCCGGAGCGCTATCCCTACCTGTCGGCGGTCGTGCAGGAGCACGTGCTGGTCGATGGCTACGACGCGGAGGAGGCGTTCAGCTTCGGGCTCGAGCTCGTGTTGGGCGGGCTCGAGCGGAGTCTGGCCGAGCCGCCCAGGATCTCGCAGGACGGCCCCACCCCCGGCATGGGCTAGTGCCACGGGCGGGTACGGGAGCTTCGGCGTAGCCGGATGCATGGGGCGGGTGACCCTGGCAGGTCCGCGCGTGCGTCTCGAGAGTACGGTCATGCTCCGCCTCTCGTACAAGGCGGCCACCGTGCTCGTGGTCGTGGCGACCCTCGCCGTCCTCGGGATGACATCTGCGATCTTGGTGCCGCGCGTGCGCCTCGAGCGCGCGAAGGACCCGGGTCTCGGCGTGCGCGACCTGCACGCCCAGGGTGTGACGGGGGCCGGCGTCTCGGTCGCGATCATCGACGGTCAGCTCCGGCGCGACCACGTGGAGTACGCCGACCGACTCGTGGCCTAC
>DATHSP010000231.1:0-2752 GCA_035464075.1 Thermoleophilia bacterium
AGGCCGGCGCCGCCTCGATCCGCGGGGCGCTCGACGTCCTGCACGCCGACCGTATCCGGCACGGCATCAGGGCGGTCGACGACCCGGCGCTGCTCGCCGAGCTCGCCGGGCGCGGCATCGTCTGCGACGTGACCCCGGTCAGCAACCTGCGCACGGGGGCGATCGCGTCGCTCGAGGAGCACCCGCTGCCGGCGATGCTCGCCGCGGGAGTGAAGTGCTCCATCGCCAGCGACGACCCCGTGCTGATGCAGACCGACCTGGCCGAGAACCGCTCCACTGCGGTCGCGCTCGGCCACACGCCGCGGGGGATGTACGAGCACGCCCTCGCCGGAGCGTTCTGCGACGAGACGACGCGGGCTGCGCTGCGTCGGATCGGTGAAGCGTACGACTGGGCGACGGCGTCGGCCTGATCGTCGGCCCGGGGGTGTGGGCCGCTTGCGTTTGGGGAACCACCCTGTCACGATACGAATCGTAGACGGAGCCGGTACAGGCGGCCGGCACAACGGGCCGCCTCTCCAACAAAGACTCAGACACCTGCGTGACCGGGCAGCGTTCTGAACGAAAGGACGAGCTGCCCTATCCCCTTTGGCCGCTTCGGCGGCCCCCCATCATGGCGAGTGCTGCGCACTGCCCGTGCGCCCGTCGGCCCTCACGGCCCGCCGGGTGCTCGTCGCCGCGCGCCCGCCAGGAAGAGAGAGTGTATGGAACCCGTGTTCACCCCTGACCAGTCGCTGTACGTCGACGACGTCGTCGATGAGAGTGTCCTCGCGGCCTCGGTCGACGACGCCATCGCCGAGGCGTCCGCCGCCGGCCGCGACCCCTTCGCGGCACTCGGCCTCAGCAAGCGCGTGCTCGCCGGCGTGACCGCCGCCGGGTACGAGCAGCCCACTCCGATTCAGGAGCACGCCGTGCCGCCCGTCCTCAAGGGCCGCGACGTCGTCGGCTGCGCCCAGACGGGCACCGGCAAGACGGCCGCCTTCATGCTGCCGATCATCGAGCTCCTCGAGCGGCAGAACGGCAACGCCCAGCGCCGGTCCGGCGAGAAGGGGCCGGCGACGCCGACCGCGCTCGTCGTGACCCCGACGCGCGAGCTGGCCGCGCAGATCGAAGAGGTCGGCATCGCCCTGTCGGCCGCCACCAAGCATCGCGTCGTCGCCGTCTACGGCGGCGTGCCCTACGGGCCGCAGGCGAAGCGCGCCCGCGCCGGCGTCGATGTGCTCGCCGCGACTCCCGGCCGGCTCCTCGACATGGTGCAGCAGGGCGACGTGCGCCTCGGCGAGGTCACGACGCTGGTCCTCGACGAGGCCGACCGCATGCTCGACATGGGCTTCTGGCCCGACGTGCGCCGCATCCTCCGCAAGCTCCCCGAGAAGCGCCAGAACCTGTTCTTCTCGGCGACCGTCTCCAAGGCCGTCCTCAACGTCATCGAGGACACGCTGGACCACCCGGTCTTCATCGAGCTCGGCGGGCGCGCGACCCCCGTCGAGAGCATCGAGCAGCGCGCGCTGCCGGTCGCGCGTGACCAGAAGCTCGACCTGCTCGTCGCGTACTTCAACCATCACGAGCCCGACTCGACGCTGATCTTCACGCGCACGCGCCACCGCGCCGACCGTCTGGCGCGCACGCTCAACCGCAAGGGCGTGACCTGCGCCGCCATCCACGGCGACCGCAGCCAGGGACAGCGCCAGCAGGCCCTCGACGGCTTCAAGAAGGGCCGCGTCAAGGTCCTGGTCGCGACCGACATCGTGGCCCGCGGCATCGACGTCGACGGCATCACGCACGTCGTCAACTACGACGTGCCGCAGAACCCCGAGGACTACGTCCATCGCATCGGCCGTACCGCACGCGCCGGCGCCAGCGGCTCCGCCGTGACGCTCGTGACCGAGGAAGACGTCTACGATCTGGCCGCCATCGAGCGCCTGATCGGCATGACGATCGAGCGGCAGGACCTGCCCGACTTCGCGTACGACAAGCGGGCCATCCCCGCCTCCGACAAGCTGGTTCCCATGAAGCGTGGCAAGCTCGTGTGGAACGGGGGCGCGCTGCGCTCCGCACAGCGCGGTTTCAGGGCCCGCCCGCGCAAGCGCTGAGGCGCTGCGTACCGGGTCCCGGAGCCTCAACGTCGACAGACGGCCGCCGGCTGGAAGGCCGGCGGCCGTTTGGTATACTTCCGTTCCTGCGTGGGCGACTAGCTCAGTTGGGAGAGCGCCAGCTCGACAAGCTGGAGGTCGTTGGTTCAATTCCAACGTCGCCCACCATCCCCGCTCTGCCCTGCGGCGGCGCCGTGCGACGGCCGGTCCGCGCCGCGCGACGGCCGCGCTGCACCGTCCTCTGCATTCCGCCGAGGCACCGTCTCGCCCCCTCGCCCCTCCGATGCTAGGATGCCGCTGGCCGTGAACCCGAGCGAGGTGCCGAGGGGGTGGTCGTGGGGGGCACAGCAGAGCGGGCGCACCTGGCCTTGTGGGGCCACGGGTCGTGCCGCCGCGTCCACGACGCCACGCTGACCGTCCTCGAGGAGTGCGGCGTCGAGGTGCGCAACCACCCGCGGTCGCTCGAGCTCTTCGCCGCCGCCGGCGCGCAGGTCGACGGTCCCCGGGTGCGGTTCGCGCCCGAGCTCGTCGAGCGCGCCCTGGCCTCGGCGCCCAAGACCTGGCTCGTGCCGTGGCGACCGCTGCCCGGCGGCGGCGCCCGCTCGACGGGCGACGACGCGGTCGTGGCGGCGCGGGACGCCGCGGGGGGCGCCGGCAGCGCC
>DATHSP010000232.1:0-6371 GCA_035464075.1 Thermoleophilia bacterium
GCCGCTGAGGAAGAGGACCACGGCGAGGGCGATCCTCAGCCAGCGGGTCGGCGTGCGGATCGTGAGGTGCGAGCCGGCGATCACGCCGGGGACGGAGCCGATGAGCAGCGAGGCGACCATCCAGAGGTCGACGTTGCCGAAGCGGAGCTGCGCGAGCCCGGTCACGCCGAGCAGCATGGTGGCGTGGAAGACGTCGGTGCCGACGATGCGGCGCGGGGCCAGCGGGTAGAAGAGGATGAGGAACATGGCGAGCAGCGTGCCGCTCCCGACCGACGTCAAGCCGATGATCAGGCCGGTGCCGGCGCCTATCGCCATGCTCGCCAGCTTCCGCTTCCACGAGAGGTGGATGTCGGTCGCCTCGTGGTGGGCCTCGATGTTGAACCAGACGCGCACCGCGAGCAGCACGCCGACGAGGATCAGCGCCGCCCCCACCGAGCGATAGAGCACGGCGTCGACGATGTCGCTGTGCTCCCGCGCCAGGTAGGCGATCGCGGTGGCGCCGACCAGCCCCGCCGGGAGGCTGCCGGCGGCCAGCCAGAAGGCGAGCGGCACGTCGACCGACCCGTGCCGGTAGTGACGCCACGAGCCGAAGATCTTGGTGATGCCGGCGTAGGCGATGTCGGTGCCGATGGCGAGGGATGGCTGGAAGTTGAAGAACAGGATGAGGATCGGTGTCATCAACGCACCGCCGCCCATCCCCGTGAGGCCGACGAGGAAGCCGACGAAGAGCCCGGTCAAGCTGAGCAGCGGGTTCAGCGGACCGCCCAGATCGGAGAGGAAGATCAGGAGGGCGGCGAAGCCCCAGGCGGCGACGGCGAGGAGCCAGCGCCGGCGCCAGAAGGCGCCGCGGATGGTCGCGGGTGTGGCGGGGGCGGGGACGGCGAAGGAGCCCGCGCCCGCGTCGGGGTCGGCCGGGGCGGTGTCCTCGCAGGCAAGGGTGGTCGGGGCGGGGTCGAGGGCCGGGTCCACGCCCGGGGCGCGGCCGTCAGCCGCCGCGGCGCCCGCTGCCTCGATGGTCGTGGGATCGCTCATCCCCGCCCCCAGTGACCGTTGTGGCCAGGTCGGAGGAGGGGCGGCCCCGGGACGGGGCCGCCCCTCCTCCGGAAGACCAGTACGTCAGGCCGTCGCCGTCTCCTTGAGGGGGCGCGTGTGGATGCCGCACTCGCCGCCGCACTTGCTGGTGCCGATCCAGCGGCCGTCACGCTCGTTGATGCCGGTCGTGATGTGCGTGCACGGCTCGCAGCCCAGCGAGCGGTAGCCCTCGCCGTAGAGCGGGTTCACGGGGATCTGGTAGAGCGCGATGTACTGCCAGATCTCGCGCTCGTGCCAGAGCAGGATCGGGTTGAGCTTGAGGAGGTCCTTGTCGCGCTCCTCGACCTCGAGGTAGTCGGTGCGCGTGCGGCCCTCGGTGCAGCGCAGGCCGGTGACCCAGCAGCTCACGCCCATCTCCTCGATCGCCCAGCGCACCGGCTGCACCTTGAGCAGGTCGCAGCACTGATCGGGGTCGGTCTTGGCGAGACCGTCGGGGATCTCGACGTCGTTCTTGAAGACGCGCGTCTCCGGGTAGCGCTCCACGGTCTCCTTCATGAACTGCTTGGTCGCGGCCGGCTTGTAGCGCGTGGTCACGATGAAGCCGCGGATGTCCTTGTCGACCCGCTTCGCGAGGTCCCAGACGACGACCGAATCCTTGCCGAGGCTGTTGGCGACGACGAGACCGTCGCCGAACTCCTCGCGAGCCTCGCCGATCAGGCGCAGCGAACGGTCGACCTTCTCCTTGAAGTTGAGACCGTTGACGAGCTCGTGGATCTCATCGGGGGTGCGGGCGAAGTCCATACAGATCCTCCTCTTCTGCCGGCGCGGTGAGGTCGTGAAGCCGCCGGCGGTAACTTACTTATCTTACACATTAGCAAAGCTGATAGGGCAGGATAGCACGGGAGGGTGAGACGTCAACCGTGGGGCCGTCCGTCGTGCGAGGGACGACTGTAGGGCATCGGGGATGCGCCGTCTCCCCGCGCGCCGATGGGCCGCGCCCGCCACGGCGCCAGGCCCGGCGCTACCGCTCAGCCGCCTGCGGCGTAGCCCTCGCGGAAGTAGGCGAGGAGCGCCTCGGCGGCCCGCGACAGCACTCGCGTCCTGGACCGCACCGTGTAGAAGTCGCGGCGTATCTCGAGGCCCTCGATCCGCACGGCGACGAGGGTGCCGTGCTCGAGCTCGGGCCCGATCGCCCAGCGGCTCATGAAGGTGACGCCGCCGCCGGCGATCGCCGCCTGCTTGGCCGACTCCATGAGGCCCATCTCCATGACGACGTTCAGGCGCTCCGGCGGCAGGCCGGCGCGGCGCAGGTGGTCCTCGACGACGGCGCGGATACCCGCGCCTTGTTGCTGCACGACCTGCGGTTCGCGGCCGAGTTCTTCGAGTGAGACCGCGTCGCGCGACGCCCAGCCGTGCCCGGGGTTGCAGACGAGGACGACCTCGTCGCGCGCCAGGGGCTCGGCGACGAGGTCGGGGCGACGTGTGGGCGCCCCGACGGCGCCGAGCTCGAACTCGCGGGTGAGCACGCGCTCGATGACCTCCTGGGTGTCGTCGACGTGGAGCGCCACCCGAACGCCCGGGTAGAGGTCCTTGAAGTGCGTGAGCATCGCCGGCAGGACGTGCTCCCCGGGGCCGGTCGAAGCGCCGATCACGACCTTGCCGGCGACGAGGTCGCCGAGGTCGCCGATCTCGGTGCAGGCGCGCTCGTGCAGGGCCAGGATCTCGCGCGCGTAGCGGTACAGCACCTGGCCCGCGTCGGTCGGCACGACGGTACGGCGCGAGCGGTCGAGGAGCGTCGTCTTGAGCTCGCGCTCGAGGCTGCGCACCTGCTGGCTGGCTGCCGGCTGGGTGATGTGCAGCTCGTCGGCGGCGAGCGAGAAGCTGTGACGCTCGACGATGCGGCAGAACAGTCTGAGCTGGCGGATGTCCATAACCTATGCTTATAGCACAGTTCGGGTCTGGACGCCCGGACAGGGGTGCGAGGAGGCCGCCGCCGGGGTCGGTGGCGGGCGCGAGGGAGGCCGTCGACAGGCCGGCCGGCGCCGGCACGCCGTCTCCGGGCGCCGCAGGGCCCGCCGCGGGTGGGGCGCGGCGCCGCCGTGAGCGCTCAGACGAGGCGCTCGAAGCGCCCGACGCTGCGCCCGCCGGCCGCCAGGCCGGCGAGGGCGTCGACGAAGATGCCCGGGTCGCGGCGGGCGACGGGCAGCGTGCGGGAGTCCTTCTTGCGCAGCTCGATCTCGTCCGCCGCCGTCACGCGGCGGATGCGGCCCTCGCGGCGCAGGGCGGCGTCGACGGCCGACGCCGGCAGCGGGCGCGGCGTGTACGCCGGCGTCCCGAGGGCCGCGGCCTCGCGCTCGATCACGCCGCCGCCGCCGAGGACGAAGTCGGCGGCGGCGAGCAGGCTGGCCGTGTCGACCGGCCCCGGCGGGGTCACGACCGACGGCAGGCGCAGCGCGGCGAAGCGGGCGCGCTGCGCCTCGTCGCGCGCCAGTACGACCACGGTCACGTTGCGGCGCCCGGCGAGCTCGCGGACGAGTTCCTCCAGGGCACGGTCGTCGGGCTCGGGCGCCGACGCCTGCCCCGGCGCGCGCCGGCCGGGGGCGCGCCCCGGCCGCACGACGCCGACGACGCGCCGGCGGTCGACACGGAGGCCGGCGAGCACCTCGCCGTCGAGCTCGAGGTCGCGGAGGTAGTACTCCTCCTTGAACCCCGGGTAGCGGAAGAGCTTGCCCGGTGGTGCGCCGAGCTCCGCGAGGACCGCCGCCGGGAGAGCCTCGGGGACGGCGACCCGGTCGACGAGGCGCACGTTCACCGCGTTGGTGCGCCGCAGACGCTCGTCGTCGAGTAGCGTGAGCTGCGGTACGCCGAGCGCCCAGTTGGCGAGGATGAAGTCGCTGGCGTGACCGCCGACGGCGACGTCGAAGCGGCCGCTCGAGGCCGAGCCGAGGAGCTGGGCGGTGCGGTTCAGAAGACCGACGGTGCGGGCGCTCACCCCTCCTCCGCGGTGCTGGCTCGTGGCGAGGGTGGCGATGCCGTAACGACGGAGGATCAGCTCGGCGCTGGCGAAGCGTCGCGCCGTGACGGTGACGACGTCGCCGCGGTCTTCGAGCCGTCGCACGATCGGGGCGAAGAAGAGCACGTGCGACGAGTCGGTGATGTCGACCCAGACCCTCATATCGCCAAAGGGTTCGGCGGCGGGTCGCCGCCGCCTGCCCGCCGCGACCCGTGGTCTGCCGAGGTGGGGCCTCGCCGCGCGCCGCCCGTGTGCGGCGCCGGTCCGGCGCAGGCCGGCGGCCGCGCGCCGGCGAGCCCGCGCGTGCCGGCTCAGCCGAGCCCGGCGGCCACCGCCTCGGCGACCTCGCGCACCTGCTCCTCGGTCAGGTTGGGGTGCATAGGCAGGGCGAGGTTCTGGGCGGCGGCGGCGTGCGTGACCGGGAAGTCCTTCGGCGCGTGCCCGCGGTCGGCGAACACCGGCTGCAGGTGCAGCGGCGTCGTGTAGTACGACGCGCACGCGACCTTGCGCTCCTTGCACGCCGTGGCGATCCTGTCGCGCAGGCCGTGGCGGATCACGTACAGGTGGTAGACGTGCGTGAGACCTTCCGGCACTGCCGGCCGCAGCACGTCGTGCGGCAGGTGGGCGTCGTACCATGCCGCCACCTGCTGCCGGCGCGCGTTCCACTCGTCGATGACCCCGAGCTCGATGCGCAGGATCGCCGCCTGCACCTCGTCGAGGCGCGAGTTGAAGCCGAAGTCGGTGAAGACGACCTTGTCCTTGCTGCCGTGGAAGCGCAGCTGGCGCGCCGCCTCGACGAGGTTCTTGTCGTGCGAGGTGACGAGGCCGCCGTCGCCGAACCCGCCGAGGTTCTTGGTGGGGAAGAAGCTGAAGACGGCCATCTCGGCGAGGCTGCCGGCGCGGTGGCCGTGGTAGGTCGCGCCCCAGGCCTGGCAGGCGTCTTCGACGACCCGCAGGCCGTGCGCGGCGGCGACCTCGTTGACGGCGTCCATCTCGGCCGGCAGCCCGAAGAGATCGACCGGCATGACGGCCTTCGTCCGCTTCGTCACCGCGCCGGCGATCCGCGCCGGGTCGATGCAGAGCGTGTCGGGCAGCACGTCGACGAACACCGGCGTGGCCCCGGACTGGGCGATCGCCTCGGCCGTCGCGTAGAAGGTGAAGGGGACGGTGATGACCTCGTCCCCGAGGCCGATGCCCATGGCGCGCAGGGCGATCGTCAGGCCGTCGGTGCCGTTGGCGACCCCGACGGCCCCCGCCGTGCCGAGGTACGCGGCGCTCTCCTCCTCGAACCCTTTGACCTGGGGCCCGAGGATCACGCGGCCGCTGCGCAGCACCTCGAGCACGGCACTCTCGATGCGCTCCTGCAGCTCGGCGTACTGCCCCTGAATATCCATGAGTCCGACGGCCATGCACGCCTCCTTGCCGGTGCGGTCGAGGGCCGAACCTACCACAGGGGCGGGGGCACCCCAACCTGCGAGGCGGCGCGACCCGGTGAGGCTCTGCGTGCCGCGCCGGGGCGCAGCCGACACCGCGCGCCCGACAGGGTAGGTCGCCCCGCAGGCGTGCGGTACGATGGCCGCCATGGACTCCCGGGTCAGTGCCCTGTCTCCCCCGACGGCTGCGCCGCGTTCGGTGCTGCCGCGCGTCGAGGAGGCCTGAATGGACCTCCTCGACGACGCCGTCGATCTCTTCCTCCACATCGACCTGCACCTCAGCGAGGTGCGGCAACGTCTGGCGTCCCGTCGCCGGAGCGCGGTGTGAGCGCGTCGGCGCGGAGCTGCTTCGCGTGCTCGTGCGCGCGCGCCGGAGCGCCGCGCCTGCCGGGTGAGGCGCTCTGATGGCGGAGCCCCGGCAGCGCTGCGTCGTGCGCGCGCCGGCGACCACGGCCAACCTGGGCCCGGGGTTCGATTGCCTGGGCCTCGCGCTCGATCTCTGGAACGAGGCCCGGTTTACGCTCGAGGGCGGGCGCGTCGCCGTGACCGTGACCGGCGAGGGCACGGAGTGCCTGCCCGCCGACGAGTCCAACCTCGTCGCCCGGGCGGCGCTGCGCGTCTACGAAGAGGTCGGCGAGGCACCGCCCAGGGGGCTGCGCATCGAGTGCACGGTGCGGGTGCCCCTCTCGTCGGGGCTGGGCTCGAGCTCGTCGGCGATCGTCGCCGGCCTGCTCGGGGGCAACGAGCTGCTCGGCCGGCCCCTCGGCCGCGACCAGCTGCTGGAGCTGGCGGCCGGCCTCGAGGGCCACCCCGACAACGTCGCCGCGGCGCTCTTCGGCGGCCTCACCATCGTGGTGCAGAAGAGCGAGCGCCTGTTGAGCAGGAAGATCCTC
>DATHSP010000233.1:0-3831 GCA_035464075.1 Thermoleophilia bacterium
GGGGAGGCGCCGCCGCTCGCCGGCCGCCCGGTCCCCCTGGAGGGGCGGCCGTGACGGCGGCGCTCCCGCGCCTCGACGCCGCCGTCGTCGTCGGGTCCGGTCTCGCCGTGGTGCCCGACGGGGTCGAGGTCGAGGCCGAGCTCGGCTATGCCGAGCTCGGCTGGCCGGTCAGCGGTGTGGGCGGCCACGCCTCGCGCCTGCTCGTCGGCCGCCGCGACGCGCGGCGCGTCGGGCTGGCGTGGGGGAGACCGCACCTCTATGAGGGCTGGAGCCGCGGCGAGCTCGAGCGGCCCGTGCGCGACCTGTGCGCGGCCGGGGCGCGCCACCTCGTCCTCACGAACTCGTGCGGCGCCCTGCGGCCGTCGGTCGCGCCCGGCGAGGCGGTCGTCGCCCTCGAGGTCGTGGACCTGCAGGAGGCGCCGGAGGTCGAGCCGCCGCGGCTGGCGGCGACCGAGGCGGCGCGCGCCGCCGAGGTGTGCGCCGCCCTGGCGGCGCACGTGCCGGCGCGCTCCGGCGTCTACGTCGCCGTGCCCGGCCCGCAGTACGAGACCCCCGCCGAGGTCGCCTGGCTCGCCACCTACGGCGACGTCGTCGGCATGTCGACCGCGCCCGAGGTGCGGGCGGCCCGCGACTGCGGCGCCGAGGTCGACCTGATCGCCCTGGTCGTGAACCGGGCGGCGGCCGTGGGCGAGCACGGGGACGTGCTCGCCGCCGCCGCAGCCTTCGCGACCGCGCTGCGCGCCGTCCTCGGGCCCCTGCTCGACGACGCGCCGGCCGGTCCTGCCGCGACGGCACCGCCGCCGTCGCACCGATAGCCGCTTCCCATCCCCGACCCTTCGAGGTGACCGTGGACGTCGTGACCGACATCATCGCCCGCAAACGCGACGGGCTGACGCTCGACGCGGACCGCCTGGACTTCTTCGTCCAGGGCGTCGTCAAGGGCACCATCCCCGCGTACCAGGCGAGCGCCCTGCTGATGGCGATCGTCCTGAGAGGGCTGGACGACGACGAGACCGTGGCCCTGGCGCGGGCGATGGTGGAGAGCGGCAAGACGCTGGACCTCGGCGTCGTGCGCCGCCCGATCCTCGACAAGCACTCGAGCGGCGGCGTCGGCGACAAGGTGACGCTGGTGCTGGCGCCCCTCGTGGCCTCCTGCGGCGGGGTCTTCGGCAAGATGTCGGGGCGCGGCCTCGGCCACACCGGCGGGACGCTCGACAAGCTCGAGTCGATCGTCGGCTTCAAGGTGCAGCTCTCGCAGGGCGAGTTCGTGCGCCAGCTCGAGCGCATCGGCGTCGCCGTCGTGAGCCAGAGCGAGCGCGTGGTGCCGGCCGACCGCATCCTCTACGCCCTGCGCGACGTGACGGCGACGATCGAGGACGACGGCCTCATCGCCGCCAGCATCATGGCGAAGAAGGTGGCCACCGGCACCTCGGTGCTGGCGCTCGACATCAAGGTCGGGCGCGGGGCCTTCATGCCCGACCTCGAGCACGCCCGCGACCTGGCCCGCCGCTGCCGCCACATCGGTGAGGCCTACGGGCGGCGCGTCGCCTGCCTGTACACGGCCATGGACGCGCCCATGGGGATGGCGGTCGGTAACCGGATCGAGGTCGAGGAGGCGTGGCGCGTTCTGGAGGGCGGCGGCCCCGAGGACGTGCGGACCGTGGCCCTCGAGCTGGCGGCCGTCCTGCTCGCGGCGTCCGACCTCGGCCTCGACGAGGCCGAGGCCCGCCGCCGCGCCACGGCCGCCCTCGACGAGGGCCGCGCCGCCGAGGCCTTCGAGCGCTGGTGCTACGTGCAGGGCGGGCGCTGGAAGCCGGGCGAGTTCCACCGCCTCGCCGAGGAGCAGGTCAAGGCCGAGCGCTCCGGCACGGTGGCGGCGATCGACGCCCTCGCCGTCGGGCAGGCCGCCCAGCTCTCGGGCGCCGGCCGGCGGACGGTCGACGACGACGTCGACCCGGCGGCCGGCGTCGTGCTCGCCTGTCGCGTCGGCGACGAGGTCGGCAGCGGCGACGTGCTGGCGACGGTGTACGCCCGCGACCGGCGCCGCCGCGAGGCGGCCGGCGCGCGCCTGAACGAGGCGTTCACGCTCGCCGACGGCCCGGTCGAGCGGCCGGCGGTCATCCTCGGGAGAGACTGAGCGAAGGCTCGCCGCCGCGCCGCCTCAGCCGCCGGCGGCGCCGGTCGGGCGCCGGCGGGCGCGCCAGGCGGCGAAGAGGCGCGCGCCGATGATCTGTCCGGCGACCGCGGCGGCGACGAGGAAGGGCACGAGCGCGTAGCCGTAGCCCATCGCCAGGCGCACGACGATGACCAGTGGGATCGGCACGTGGATGGCGAGGAACCAGAGCAGCGAGTAGCGGGTCGTCGTGAAGCGCCACGCTCCGAACGGCAGGTTGAGCAGCGCGACGAGCGCGACGAGGATGTAGGGTGTGGCGTCGGTCATGGGGAGGCTCGTGTCCGGGTCGCAGTATAGAGGACGGACGCGCCCGCGGATCGCGAGCGCGATGCGGGTCGCGTGGGGGAGATGATGAGGGTCGGCGGGGGCAGGCGATGAGGGTGGTCGGCGGCGCGTGGCGCGGCCGGGCGCTCCGCGCCCCGGGCGGCCGCGCCACGCGCCCCACGTCCGACCGCGTGCGCGAGGCGGTCTTCGACGTGCTCGAACACCTCGTGCGTCGGGCGGGCACGGCGGCGCTTGGGGAGAGTGCCGCGGCGGCGTCCGGCCCCCTTGCCGGCCATCGCGTGCTGGACCTCTTCGCCGGCAGCGGGGCGCTCGGCATCGAGGCCCTGTCGCGCGGGGCCGCGCACTGCACCTTCGTCGAGCGCGACCGCGCGGCGCTGCACGCCCTGCAGGCCAACCTCGCCGCCGTCGGCGTCGACGTGCTGCGGCGGCGGGCCGAGACTCCGTCCCCGCCGCCACCCGGCGCCACACCCGGTGCGCCGGCCGAGTCGGCGCTCTCGCCCGGAACGGCGGCGGACGTCGCCTCGCCGGCCCGCCGGCCGGCGCAACTCCCCGGTCCCACGGCGCGTATCGCCGCCGTCGACGCCCGGCGCGCCCTCGTCGCTGACGCTCGCGGTGGCGAGATGTATACTCTCGTCTTTGCGGACCCGCCCTACGCCCGCTACGGCGAGCTCGAGGGCGATCTCGCGCGCCTGCTGGCGCCGCTCCTGGCGCCGGAGGCGCTCGTCGTGCTCGAGACGCATCACGGCCAGGCCCTCCGGCTGCCGTGGCGTACCGAGCGGGTCAAGCGCTACGGAGACACGCAGGTCGCCTTCATGGCGGCCGACAAGGAGTGAAGACCATGCCGCACAACGTGACCGCGATCTGCCCGGGCACCTTCGACCCGGTCACCGTCGGTCACCTCGACATCATCACCCGCGGTGCCTGCAAGTTCGGGCGCGTCGTCGTCGGCCTCATCGACCACCCGACGCGCAAGCAGACGATGTTCGACGCCGACGAGCGCGAGGTGTTCCTGCGCGAAGCGCTCAAGGACTACCCGAACGTCGTCGTCGACCGCTTCCACGAGCTGGTCGTCGAGTTCGCACACCGCTGGGACGCCCACATCATCCTCAAGGGCCTGCGCGCCATCTCCGACTTCGAGTACGAGTTCGCGATGGCGCAGCTCAATAGGAAGCTGGCCCCCGACATCGAAACAGTGTTCATGATGGCCTCGCCCGAGTACAGCTTCCTGAGCTCGAGCGGCGTCAAAGAGATCGCTGCGTTCGGCGGTGAGGTCGACGACCTCGTGCCGCCGCCTGTGGCCCGCCGCCTGCGGGAGCTGTTCCCGCTGCGCGGGTAGGCAGCCAAGGAGGATCGCTCACGATGGATGTCCTGGT
>DATHSP010000234.1:0-13121 GCA_035464075.1 Thermoleophilia bacterium
GCCGAGGCGCTCAGAAGTCCATCGGCAGGATGAGGTCGAGCTCGAGGGCGGCCACGAGCTTGGCGGCCTCCTCCTCGAAGTTGCGCCTGCTGATCTCCTGCGCCGCCTGCGCGAGCTCCTGGCTGCCGTAGTAGAGGCGCCGGTTGTAGTCCTCGACCTCCGGCCTGCCCAGGGTGGCGTCGCGCTCGGTCTCGCACTCAGGGCAGCGCAGCCGCAGCTGCCAAGCGGTGTCGCTTGTGCGCTGCCAGTCGACGGGGTACACGAGCTCGCTCCGGCAGAGGGGGCACACGTGGGGCTCCCGGGTCGTCGGCGTCACCGGCTCGTCCGCCGCGGGCCGCGGCTTCGTCGCCTGCGCGGTCCTGGGCGGCACGGGGGCGCGGTGCGGTGCGGCGGCGCGCTCGATGCGCGGCTGCCGGCCCTCCGAGAGCTGCTCGAAGACGAGCATCTCGATCTCGGTCCCGTCGGGGAACACGAAGAGCTCGATCCTGAAGTCCTGCTCGCGCATCTCGCCTCTCCCGCCATCCGTACCTGTCGTGCCTCTCGCTGCCGGTATCGGTGCGCGTGGCGGGCGCCTTGAGTGGAACAAATGTCGGGGTTTTGGAGCATGAATGGGCGCCAATGCCCGGCAGATCCGGCGTCCTCGAGCCTGTGCGCCGGGCGGTCGAGGGGCCCTTGAGCGGTATACTCTCGTGGCGCTGTGCCGTCCTGAGCCGTCGAACCGGCGTGGGCGCGGCGCCCAGACCGGCCATGACTCGATCTTCGACAGACGCGACCGCGCTCTCCGCCCTGCCCGTCGGCATGTTCGACTCCGGCATCGGCGGGCTCACCGTGCTGCACGAGTGCCTGGTGGCGCTGCCCGAGGAGGACTTCGTCTACTTCGGCGACACGGCGCGCTTCCCGTACGGTCCTCGGAGCCGCGCCGAGCTCGAGCTCTTCGCCGACCAGATCGCGCGCTATCTCGAGCAGACCGGGGTGAAACTCATCGTCGTCGCCTGCTACTCGGCGACGGCGGCCGCGCTCCCCGGTCTGCAGGAGCGTCTCGCGACGCCGATCGTCGGCGTCGTGACGCCCGGCGCGCGGGCCGCGGTCCAGACCTCGCGCTACCGCCGCATCGGGGTCATGGCGACGGAGGCGACGGTGGAGAGCGAGAGCTACGTCCACGCCATCCACGGGCTCGACGCGGGGGCCGAGGTGCACCAGCAGGCGTGCCCCGGGCTCGCCGAGTTCATCCAGGAGGGCGACGTGGCCAGCCGCGAGGTCGCCGACGCGGTGCGCGCCTATACGGCGCCGCTCAAGGAGAAGCGCCCCGACGTCGTGATCATGGGCTGCACGCACTACCCGCTCATCGCGCCGCTCCTGCAGCGCAATCTGGGCCGCGACGTCACCCTGGTGAACCCCGCCGCGGAGGTGGCGCGCGAGGTCGAGGAGATCCTCGAGCGCCGCGGTATCGCGCGCCGCGAGGACCGCGAGGGCGCCTACCGCTTCTTCTGCACCGGCGACGTCGAGTCGTTCCGCGCCGTGGGCGCGCGCTTCCTGCAGATGCCGCTCGAGGACGTCACGCACGTGCCGCTCGAGCGGCTCGCCGACCTGCCGTCGTGACCGTCCCGCACCGCCTCGCGCGGCCCGGAGCGCCGCGCGCACGATGACCACGCGCGTGCTCGTGCGCGCCGCCGTGTACGCGGTCGCCTACGCGGCTCTGACCCTCGCCCCCGGCCTGCAGGTGCTGGCCTACGGGCCGGTCCAGTTCCGCGTCGCCGAGGCGCTCACCGTGTTCGCCTGCTTCGACCCGGCGGCGATCGTCGGCCTTACGCTGGGCACTGCGCTGGGCAACGTCGCCAGCCCGATGGCCCTCGTCGACGTGCCGATCGGGGCGCTGCTCACGCTCGTCGCCACGGCGCTCATGTACCGCATCGGGCCGCGGGTGGCCGCCCTCGCCGCCCCGGTCGTCGTGAACGGGCTCGGCGTCCCCGTGATGCTGGCGTTCGTCCTCGACGTGCCGTACTGGTACGGTGTGGTCTTCGTCGCCCTCGGCGAGGCCGTGGTGATGGGCACGCTGGGGCTGGGTCTGCTCGTGCTCGTACGCGAGCGCGGGGGCCTCCTTGGCCTGCCCGCCGCGGGCCGGACGCCGCGAGACGCCGCTCGCCGTGGGAAGAGCCGGGACGAGCAGGCCTCGGACGAACAGACCACGGATGCACAGAGCGCGGACGCACGGACCCCGGGACGACAGCCCGGGGACGACGACACCCGAGACCTGAGGAGGTCGCAGTGAGGACAGGCCGAGAGGCGCGCCAGCCGCGCCCGATCTCCATCACGACCGGGGTCGCCAAGTTCGCCGCCGGGTCCGCGCGCATCGAGCTGGGCGACACGCACGTGCTCTGCACGGCGACCGTCAGCGACGGCGTGCCGGCGTGGCTGCGCGGCTCCGGGCGCGGCTGGCTCACCGCCGAGTACAGCATGCTGCCGGCGGCCACCCCGACGCGCACCCCGCGCGAGGCGGCGCGCGGTCGCCAGGGCGGGCGCACCCTCGAGATCCAGCGGCTCATCGGCCGCAGCCTGCGCGCGGTCACCGACCTCGGCATCATCGGCGAGCGCACGATCATCGTCGACTGCGACGTGCTGCAGGCCGACGGCGGCACGCGCACGGCGAGCATCAGCGGAGCCTACGTCGCGCTCTATCAAGCGCTCACGGGCTTGCAGACTCAGCTGAAGCTCAACGAGATCCCGCTCTTCGACGCGATCGCCGCGGTCTCCGTGGGCGTGGTCGACGGCAAGGTCCTCGTCGACCTCGACTACGAGGAGGACGTCGCCGCCGACATCGACATGAACGTGGTCGTCGCCGGCGACGACCGCCTCGTCGAGGTGCAGGCGACGGCGGAGGGCGAGCCCTTCGCGCGCACCGTGCTCGACGAGCTCCTCGACGGCGCGCTGGCCGGGGTCGCCGAGATCCGCCGCGCCCAGGAGTCCGCGGTCGCCGGTCTCGGCAACGGCTGATGGCGCGCTTCGTCCTCGCCTCGGGCAACCGCCACAAGCTCGGCGAGTTCGCGGCGATCCTCGCTCCACACGAGGTCGTCGCCATGCCACCGGACGTGGTGCTCCCGCCGGAGGGGACGGAGTCGTTCGCCGCCAACGCGCGCGACAAGGTGCGCGCCCTGGCGGCGGCGGTCGCCGCCGACCCGGCGCTGGCGGCGCGTCTCGCCGACGAGCCGCGGGCGGCGTCGGCCGCCGGCGGGTCGGCCGGCGCGCCGACGTCAGCGGCTGACGCCTCGCGGGTCGCGGACCCGGCCGGCGACCTCGTCTTCATCGCCGACGACTCCGGGCTCGAGGTCGAGGCCCTCGGCTGGGCGCCGGGCGTCACGAGCGCCCGCTACGCGGGCGTCGACGGGCCCGGCGCCGACGCGGCCAACGTGGCGCGCCTCCTGGGCGAGCTCGACGGCTTCGCCGGCCCGCTCGCCCGCCGGGCGCGCTTCGTCTGCGCGCTTGTCGCCGTCACGCCGCGGATGCAAGAATACGAGGCGACGGGATACTGGTGGGGCGCCATCGCCGAGGCGCCGCGCGGTGAGGGCGGGTTCGGGTACGACCCCGTCTTCGTCCCGGAGGGGTCAGACCTCACTGTGGCCCAGTGGCCGCAGGAGCAGAAGGACCAGGCCAGCCACCGCGCCCTGGCCGGGACGGCCCTCCTCGAACGGTTGCATCAGGAGGGACTGCTCGATGAGCCAGACCGGGAGCGACGGCCGCACGCCGGCTGACACTCCGGCCGCGCCGGCGGCCGGCGGCATCTCCGCCTCGTCGGCCCACGCCGACGTCCACAACCACCCGCTGAAGGCGCGCGCCGCGGCGGTCTCGATCGCCTCCAACACGACGCTGATCGTCTTCAAGCTGGTCGTCGGCATCCTCTCTGGCTCCATCGCGATCATCTCCGAGGCGCTGCACTCGGCGTCCGACCTCGTGGCGGCCGTGATCGCCTTCTGGTCGGTGCGCAGGGCCGCGGTCCCCGCCGACGCTCGCCACCCGTACGGTCACGAGAAGGTCGAGAACGTCTCCGGCGTCGTCGAGGCGCTGCTCATCATCGTCGCCGCCGGCGTCATCATCTACGAGGCCGTCCAGCGCCTCTTCGGCGGGCCCGAGCTGGACCACGTGTGGCTCGGCATCGCGGTCATGGGCGTGTCGGGCGCCGTCAACCTGGTCGTGTCGCTGCGCGTGCTCTACCCGGTGGCGCGGCGCACCGATTCGGCGGCCCTCGAGGCCGACGCCGCGCACCTGCTGACCGACGTCTACACCTCGTTCGGGGTCGCCGGCGGCCTGCTCCTCGTCCAGCTCACCGGCCGGACCGTCTTCGACCCGCTGGCGGCGATCGTGGTGGCCGTCGTGATCATCCGCACGGGGTACGTGCTGGTCATCAAGTCGACGCGCGTGCTGCTCGACGAGACGCTGACCGACGACGAGCTCGAGGAGATCCGGCGCTGCGTGCGCGACCACCGCGGCGACATCATCTCCGGCTACCACAAGCTGCGCGCTCGCCGCGCCGGCAGCCGGCGCCACATCGACCTGCACATCACGGTCGACGAGCGTCTCACCGTGGCGGAGGCCCACGACGTGGCCGAGCACATCGCCGGGGACATCCGCGCCTGCATCCCCAACGCCGACGTGCTCGTGCACATCGAGCCACGGTCGCACGAGCGCGAGGACGGCTCCTGAGAGAGCCCCTCGGTGAGGCTTCGGCCGGGCGCCGCCGTCCCGCCCATCGGGGCGCCGCCGCCCCGCCCGCCGGGGCGCTGCCGTCCAGACCTCAGAAGAGGAACGGCGAGAGCAGCAGCACGGCGCTCATCCCGATGAGCGCCACGGTGAACGTCCAGGCGATCGCGTTCGACACACGCCCGTTCGCGTGCTCCCCCATCACCGCCGGGTCGTTGATGAGCTTCAACGTGAACAGCAGGATCACCGGCAGCAGCACGCCGTTGAGCACCTGGGCCGAGACGATCACCCGGATGAGGGGCAGCCCGGGGATCGAGGCGATGAGGGCGGGGACGAAGATCAGGAAGGTGATGATGCCGTTGAACACCGGCGCCTCCCTGAAGCCGGTGTCGAGCCCCGACTCGAAGCCGAAGGCCTCGCAGACCACGTAGGCGGTGGCGAGCGGCAGCACGCCGGCGGCGAGGATCGACACCGCCAGCAGCCCGAGGCCGAAGAGGTAGCGGGCGACCTCGCCGAGGAGCGGCTCGAGGGCCATCGCCGCCTCTTCGGCCGACTCGATGACGATGCCCTGCTTGTAGAGCGTCGCGGCGCAGGCGAGGACGATGAAGAAGTCGATGACCGTCATGAAGACCGAGCCGGCGAAGATCTCGTACTTCGTGTACACGTACTGGCGCAGCGAGACCTTCTTGTCGACCACGGCGGCCTGGATGAAGAACTGCCCCCACGGCGTCAGCGTGGTGCCGACCGCGGCGATGACCGTGAACAGCCAGAGGCTCTCGGAGCTGAAGCTCGGGTGCGTCGCGCCGTGCAGGGCCGCCGACCAGTCCGGGCCGGCGAGGATGCCGGCGGCGATGTAGGTCACGAGGACGAAACCGAGGCCGAGCAGCACGCGCTCCGTCTTGCGGTAGGTGCCGCGCGTGACGAGCAGCCAGATCACGACCGAGAGGACGGGGACGCCGACGTACGGCGGCACCCCGAACAGCTGGCCGGCGGCCGCGATGCCCGAGAACTCGGCCACCGTGGTGCCGAAGTTGGCGACCACCGCGGTGAGGATCGCGAGGGCGGTGATCTTGATGCTGAAGTTCTCGCGGATGAGGGCGGCGAGCCCGCGCCCGGTGACGACGCCGACGCGGGCGTTCATCTCCTGGACCACGGCGAGGACCGGGGTGATCAGGACCAGCACCCAGATGAGGCTGTAGCCGTAGCGCGCGCCGATCACCGACCACGTGGTGATGCCGCCGGCGTCGTTGCCGGCGTTCGCGGCGATGAACCCCGGGCCGACGACGCTGAGGAAGATCAGCAGCCGGGTGCGGCCGATGCGGCCGAAGGCGCGCCGCCGGAGCTTCTCGCGACCTGTCGTCATCGTCTCAGCGGAAGAGGCGCGGGAGCCGCTTCTTCCAGGCCAGAGGAAGGACGAGGTCGATGGCGTCGTCGACGGTGATGATGCCGTGGAGGACGTTGTCGTCGTCGACCACGGGCAGGGCGAGGAGGTTGTACTTGGCGATCGCCTGCGTGATCTCCTCCTCGCCGGCGAGGATGGGTACCGAGACCGGGTTCTCGGTCATGAAGTCGCGCACCTTGCGGTCCGGCGGCGTCATCAGCAGGTCGCGCAGGCTGAAGACCCCGCGCAGGTGCTCGCCGCGGTCGAGGACGTAGATGTAGTACACGGTCTCGACGTCCTCGGCCTGGGTGCGCAGTTTGTCGGTCGCTTCGGCGGCGGTGTCGTCGAGGCGCACCCAGGCGAAGTCGGGGGTCATGATGCCGCCGGCGGAGTCCTCCGGGTAGCTCAGGAGCTCCCGCATGTCCTCGGCGTCCTCCTTCTCCATCATCGCGATGAGGTGGGCGCGGCGCTCGTCGGGCAGGTCGGCGAGGAGGTCGGCGGCGTCGTCCGGCGACATGCTGGCGAGCAGCTCGCTGGCGCGGTCGTCGGGCATGTCGAGGAGCAGCGACGTCTGGTAGGAGGGGTGGAGCTCCTCGAGGGTGTCGGCGGCGATCTCGTCCTTGAGCGCGCCGATCACGGCGGCGCGCTCCTCGGGCGAGAGCTCGTGCACGATGTCGGCGATGTCGGCGGGGTGGAGGAGCTCGATCTTGGTGCGCGGCACGGCGAGACGCACGCCGCTGTCGTCGGTCTCGCCGAGGTCGAGCACGCGCCAGTCGATGAGGTGCGGCTTGGGCCGCTGGCGGCCCTTCGTCAGGCGGTCGCTGACGCGGCCGAGGCCGACGCGGCGCAGGATCGCGCCGCTCGAGATGTCGACCGCGACGGCGTGCACGAAGGGCCCCGTGCGCACGAGCTGGATGTCGTTGACGCGGATGACCTTGCGCCCCTCGGTATCGACGAGCTGCTTGTCGAGGAAGCGCTTGCCGAGCGGCAGCTCGTCGTCGAGCAGCTCGCGCTCGTCGAGCTCGGCTCCGCGGACTTTGAGCATGGTCATGGTCTCCTCGAACGACTCGACCGCGCTCCAGTCGGCAACGACGAGGCGGCCGCGGCGCTTGACGAGCAGGGCGGTGACGCGCGGGTAGTTCGGGCGCGAGGTGACGACCAGGTCCTCGAGCGTCCCGGCCGACTTGGTGTCGCGGTCGCGGACGGGGCTGCCGAGCAGCTTGCTCAGGAAGAACACGGTCTCACCTCCTCCTTGCCGGTCGTCGACGGGCGACGACTGAAGACCTCCTCGAGAGAGGCTCGGCACGCGCAAGCAGGATGGGCGATCCTCACTCGTCCACGAGCTTTAGCACAGCACACCGTAGAGGTCAGGACCTCAGCCGTCTTAGGCAAAACCTTGTGCCGGTAGTGCCTGTTCTACCCGTGGGCGTCTCTCGACGTTTCCGGGCAACGGCCTCTATGTGTGCCGGAGCCTCACCTAACGAGGATTGCGCCTGGTGTGACGCGTTCGAAAGGTAACCCTGCATTCCGGCGGAGTCAAGGCGGGGCCGCGGCTGCGACGGCGAGGCGTGACGAGGGCGGGACGCGGCGGACGCGGGGGCGGGCGGCGCGCCGCCCGCCCCCGCGCCCGTCGGGGTGAACGGCGCCCCGCGCGGGGGTATACTGCCGGTGCTCTCGGGCCGGCGCCGACCTCGTCTCGCCGGCCTTCCTGTGGGGCCACTCAGGGGGCGGCGCCATCATCATCACGGTGACAACGAACGCGGCCGTCGACAAGACGCTGACCGTGCCCAACTTCCAGTGCGGCTTCCGTCACCGTGCCAGCGAGAGCCTCACGCTGCCGGGCGGCAAGGGCGTCAACATCGCCCGCGCCCTCAAGAACCTCGAGCAGCCGGTCGTCGCCACCGGGCTCATCGGCGGGCGCGCCGGCCAGCAGATCGTCGGCGGGCTCGCACGCGAGAACATCCTCAGTGACTTCGTGCGCATCGCCGCCGAGTCCCGTACCTCGACCGCCGTCGTCGACCCGACCACGATGACCCAGACCGAGATCATCGAGTACGGCCCGATCGTCAGCGCGTCCGAGCTCAAGACGCTGCTCGACAAGGTCGAGTACCTCGCCAAGGGCGCCAACGCCGTCGTGCTCGCCGGGTCGCTGCCGCGCAAGGTGCCCGAGGATTTCTACGCCACGGTCATGCAGCGCCTGCGCCCGCAGCGCTGCTACGTCGTCCTCGACAGCGCCGGTGAGCCGCTGCGCCTCGGCGTCCGCGGCCGCCCGCACCTCGTCACCCCCAACGTTCGCGAGGCCGAGGATCTCGTGGGCCACGAGTTCCACGACGAGCAGGACATGGTCGACGCCACCGGGATGATCGTCGAGATGGGCGCCCGTAACGTCATCATCAAGACCCCGCACGGCTGCGTCGCCCGCTTCACCCGCGGTCGCCGGGCGCACGTCTATCGCGCCAGCATCGAGCCTCTCGAGCGCGTGCTCAGCACCGTCGGCTCGGGCGACGCCTTCCTCGCCGGCTTCCTCAGTGCCCGCTTCGAGAAGCGCGAGGTGCCCGACGCCCTGCGCCTCGCCCTCGCGACCGGCAGCGCCAACACCTTGCGCTACGGCGCCGGCGTGCTCGACGCCGCCGACGCCGAGCGCCTGTTCGAGACCGCCGAGGCGACCGAACTCGAAGAGGCTCCCGCGCCGCGTTGACCGCCCCCGGGGCCGCTGGTAGAGTCGGCTCACGGTGCCGAACGCGACGGTACTCGGCAGCATCTTGACCCGCAGACCCCGGTACGTCCGTGCCCGGGTCTTTCGCATATCAGGAGCGACCCTGTCCCACAGGAGGACGGCATGGAAGTAGAGATCGGACGCGGCAAGAAGGGACGCCGCGCCTACGGCTTCGACGACATCGCCATCGTGCCCAGCCGCCGCACCCGCGACGTCGACGACGTCGACATCACCTGGAAGCTCGGGCCCCACACCCTCGACCTCCCGTGCCTGGCCTCGGCCATGGACGGCGTGGTCAGCCCGGCGTTCGCCGTGGCCATGGGCAAGCTGGGCGGGCTCGCCGTCCTCAACCTCGAGGGCCTCTGGTCGCGCTACGACGACGCCGAGGCGCAGCTCGACCGCATCGCCGCGCTCCCCAAGGAGACCGCCACCCGCGAGATGCAGGCGATCTACCAGGAGCCGATCAAGCCCGAGCTGCTGGCGCGCGGCGTCGAGCAGATCAAGGCCGGCGGTGTGCTCGCCGCCGCCTCGCTCACCCCGCAGCGCGTCGAGGAGCACTACCAGACCGCGCTCGAGGCCGGCCTCGACGTGCTCGTCATCCAGGGCACCGTCGTCTCGGCCGAGCACGTCTCGACCAGGGTCGAGCCGCTCAACCTCAAGAAGTTCATCGCCGAGTGCCCGGTGCCGGTGATCGTCGGCGGCGTCGCCTCGTACGCGACGACGCTGCACCTCATGCGCACGGGCGCCGTCGGCGTGCTCATCGGGGTCGGGCCCGGCCATGCCTGCACGACGCGCGGCGTGCTCGGCATCGGCGTGCCGCAGGCGACGGCCATCGCCGATGCCGCGGCGGCGCGCGTGCAACACCTGCTCGAGACCGGCCAGTACTGCAACGTCATCGCCGACGGTGGCATGCGCACCGGCGGCGACGTCGCGAAGGCGATCGCCCTCGGCGCCGACGCGGTCATGATTGGCTCGCCGCTGGCGAGCGCCGCCGAGGCGCCGGGCCGCGGCTATCACTGGGGCATGGCGACCTTCCACCCCGAGCTGCCGCGCGGCACGCGCGTCAAGGCCGGGGTCAAGGGCACCCTCGGGGAGATCCTTCTCGGCCCCGCGCACGAGAACGACGGCACGCTCAACCTCTTCGGCGCCCTCAAGACCAGCATGGCGACCTGCGGCTACGACAGCATCACGTCGTTCCAGAAGGCCGAGGTCATGGTCGCCCCGGCGCTCATGACCGAGGGCAAGAAGCTGCAGAAGGAGCAAGACGTCGGGATGGGCTGACCGGCGCAGCCGGGTCAGACCCGAGACCGAGATGAAGCGCGACGCAGTCGCACCTCATCTCGTCGGGATGGGCTGAGCGCCGTCTTGGATCGGCGGGCAGCGAAGCACACTGACGAGCACCGGGCGACGGCGGGAGAGTGAGGACGGCTTGAGCGACACGACGGCGGGCGAGCACACGGCCGGCGGCACGGCGCCGCACATCGACGAGACGAGCACCGGCTTCGACACCGTGCTCGTGCTCGATTTCGGCGCGCAGTACGGGCAGCTCATCGCCCGTCGCGTGCGCGAGTGCCGTGTCTACTCGCAGCTCATCCCTCACGACACCCCGGTCGAGGAGATCGCCGCCCGCAGGCCCAAGGGCCTGATCTTCTCGGGCGGCCCCATGAGCGTCTACGTCGACGGGGCCCCGCGCCCCGACCCGGCCCTCTACGCGCTCGGCATCCCGATCCTCGGCATCTGCTACGGCGCCCAGCTCATGGCCCTGCAGCTCGGCGGCGACGTCGCCAAGACCGGGGTGCGCGAGTTCGGCAAGACGCAGCTGCGCGTGGCGCAGAACGGGCTGCTCCTCGACGGCTTGGCCGATGAAGAGCAGTGCTGGATGAGCCACGGCGACGCGATCGCCGCCGCGCCCGGCGGGTTCACGCCGCTGGCCGAGACCGACCGGGCGCCGGTCGCCGCCATGGAGGACCGCGCCCGCGGCTTCTACGCCGTCCAGTTCCACCCCGAGGTCGTGCACACGCCGCGGGGCATGGACGTGCTCAAGAACTTCCTCTACGAGGCCTGCGACTGCACGCCCACCTGGACTCCCGCCTCGATCATCGAGGAGCAGGTGCGCCGCATCCGCGAGCAGGTCGGGCCGACCGACAAGGCCGTCCTCGGGCTCTCCGGCGGCGTCGACTCGTCGGTCGCCGCCGTGCTCGTGCACAAGGCCATCGGCGACCGCCTGACCTGCGTCTTCATCGACCAGGGCATGATGCGCTGGAACGAGGCCGAGCACGTCGTCGAGATGTTCACCGAGCACCTCGGCATCCCGCTCATCGCCGTCGACGCCAAGAAGCGCTTCCTCGACAAGCTGGCCGGCATCACCGAACCCGAGCGCAAGCGCAAGATCATCGGCGAGGAGTTCATCCGCTGCTTCGAGGAGGAGGCGCGCAAGCTCACCGACGCGCGCTTCCTCGTGCAGGGCACGCTCTACTCGGATGTGATCGAGAGCGGCACGCGCCAGGCGGCCAAGATCAAGAGCCACCACAACGTCGGCGGCCTGCCCGAGAAGATGGGCTTCGAGCTCGTCGAGCCGCTGCGCCTGCTCTTCAAGGACGAGGTCAGGGCGGTGGGCGAGGAGCTGGGGCTGCCGGAGAGGATCGTCTGGCGGCAGCCCTTCCCGGGGCCCGGCCTCGGCATCCGCATCATCGGCGAGATCACCGCCGAGCGCGTCGACATCCTGCAGCGCGCCGACGCGATCCTCCAGGACGAGGTCAAGAAGGCCGGCCTCTACCGCGAGCTCTGGCAGTGCTTCGCGATCCTGCCCGTGATCCGCAGCGTCGGCGTGCAGGGCGACGAGCGCACCTACGCCTACCCGATCGCGATCCGCGCCGTGAAGAGCGACGACGCGATGACGGCCGACTGGGCGCGGCTGCCCTACGAGCTGCTCGAGAAGGTCTCCTCACGCATCATCAACGAGGTGCCCGAGGTCAACCGCGTCGTGTACGACGTCTCGAGCAAGCCGCCGAGCACGATCGAGTGGGAGTGAGCGGCTGAGCCGACGGCCGGCGCGCTTCGCGCCTGCGTCGAGGCCGCTCGCCGCCCGGTCGGCAGGCGGCGCCCGCAGCGCCCCGGCGCCGGCCCGGTGCCCGCCCCGCCCGGCGGCGGCCGGCCGCTACTCTTCGCCACCCGCCTGGAGGCGCTTGGCCTTGTGGCGGCGCCAGAGGTGCTTCGCCGTCAGCGTGAGCGAGAGCGGCAGGGTGTAGGCGGGGCTGCCGAGGTACGTGATGTCGGCGCCGGCGACACGCTTCGTGCGCAGCGGCGTCGTCTCGGGCAGCACCTTCGGCGGCTTGCCGAGCGACAGCACCGCCTCTTCGCCCTCGACCCGGCGGCCGAGCCAGACGAAGGTCCTGCTCGGCCGCACGTCGAGGCCGAAGAGGTCGCCGACCTGTACCGCGACGCGACGCTCACCCGGCACGGCCGGCAGGTCGCGCTGCTCATGCTCCACTGCGGATCTCCTTCAGGCGCCCCGTCTCCATCGTCTCAAGGTACACCACGATGAGGACGACGTCCGCGACGAAGACCACGGCGCCGAAGACGACGACCTCGATGACCATGGCCGGCAGCGCCTGCGGCAGGCCGGTCATCCACGCGGCGGCGGCGGAGGTCACAAGACCCCCGAACGCGGTCACGACGACGAAGAGCGCGACGGTGACGAGGGCGTTGAGGCGGACGACGTGCCACGAGCGCGCCAGCGCATGCCACAGGCTCAGGCCGCTGATGACGATGGCGTAGTCGCTGTAGGCGATCACGAGCGTGAGCGCGAAGAGGAGCATCATGCCGGCGAAGAGCGCCAGGGTGCTCGCCCAGTCCAGGCCGGAGGGCTCGGCCGGCAGGCGGTCGCCGAGGACGACGGTGCCGGCGATCACGGCCTCGATGACGATCTGCAGCCCGAGCAGGCGCCAGAACTGGCGCCCGTCGACGGGCCCGGCGTGGAACCGGCCGACGATCGAGCGGATGTAGCCGGCGCGGAAGAAGGCGGTGAGGGCGGTGACCCCGAGGGCCAGCGCGGCGATCGCCCAGCTGCGCCCGGCGACGGCGTCGACGACGGGCGCCCCGACGTGCTCGAGCACGTCGCCGAGCGACCCGCCGCGGCGCAGCCGGCCGGACACCAGCGGGGCGGCGAAGTCGAGGGCGTACAACGCGATGGCGAAGAAGACGACGTACTGCTTGGCGCGCAGGATGGCTCCGACGCGTGGCAGCAGCGTCCGCCGTGTATCATGCATGGCGCCGAGTATATACGTGGCGTGGCGAGGCGGTCTGACATGACGAGGGGCGGGGCGAGGCGCG
>DATHSP010000235.1:0-12118 GCA_035464075.1 Thermoleophilia bacterium
CGGGCGCGCCGGTCCCGGTCGCGGCGCCGGAGGGGGAAGCCCCGGCCTCGCTCGCGCTGCCGCTGGTCGAGCCCACCCCCGCCGCGCCGACGGCGCGCTCGCGCGCCGCGCAGCTGGCTCTCGAGCTGCTGCGCACCCACGAGCCGCCGGCCCTCGCCCCGGCCGTCGACCGCCGGCTGCGGCGTCTGCTGGGTGAGGTGTAGGCCGTCCCGGGCCCGGCCGTCTCGGGGCTGCAGAGCCTGCTACGGTTGTGTTCTCGTCCCCTTCCTGTATAAATCGAGACACATGCCGCTCGGGGGAGAGGCGGCACGGCAAGTCCCGGTCTGCGGCGGGGGTCGCACGCGCGACGGCGGCCGTCCCAGGTCGCGTCGCGCGCGGACGGGATGAAGATCACCGAAAGGACGGAGCATGAGCAAGGGGAAGTGGTTCATCCTGGGGACGGTCGTCCTCCTCGCGGTCGTGGCGATGTTCGCCCTGGCCGCCTGCGGCGACGAGGCTGAGGAGCCGGCCGCCGAAGAGACGGCGCTCACGGGGAGCGCGGCCGAGCGTGCCGCCGCGATCCTCGAGCGCGAGCCGACCGGTCTCGCGAAGGAGATCGTCGACCGCGGCACCGTGATCGTCGCCAACGACGCCAACTACGCGCCGCAGAGCTCGATCGACGAAGCGACCGGCGAGCTCGTCGGCTTCGACGTCGACGTCGCCCTCAAGATGGGCGAGATCCTCGGTCTCACGGTCGAGTTCGAGAACCCGGCGTGGGAGACGATCCCGGCGGGCCTCAACCAGGGCCGCTTCGACGTGTCGATCGGCTCGATGACGATCACCGAGGAGCGCGACAAGACCATCGACTTCACCGAGCCGTACTACTTCACGTCCGGCCAGGTGTTCGTCAAGGAAGGCGGCATGCAGATCGCTGGCGTCGAAGACCTCGCCGGCAAGACGGTCGGCGTCGGCGCGGCGACGACCTACTACGACTTCCTCAAGAGCGAGAGCGAGGCCGAGGTCAAGACCTACACGACCGACGCCGACGCCTTCCCGGACCTGCGCAACGGCAACCTCGACTTCGTGATGACCGCCGGCCCCACCGGCCAGCAGGCCATCCTCGAGGGGCAGGCCTTCGAGTTCTCGGGCACGCCGCTCTACTACGAGGACCTCGCGTTCTCCGTCGCCGAGGGCGAGACCGACTGGGTCGCGCTGCTCAACTACGCCATCACGACCATGCACGAGGACGGCTCGCTCACCGAGATGTCCAAGAAGTGGTACAACGGCCTCGACCTGACCGTCCGGGAGTAGCCGGCGGTCCGATCGCGCGGTAAGGTCATCGACGCGGATAGAAGCGCCGGCGGCGGGGGGCCCGGAGTGGCCCCCCGCCGTTGAGCCACTAGGAGAGGTCCCTCTCATGCAGAGACGGATGTACCGGAGCGTCGCCCTCTTCGCCGCGGCGCTCGCCTTGGCGGTGACCGCGCTCACGCCGGTGGCGCTGGGCCAGGAGACGACCGCCAGCCCGGCACCGGGGACGCCAGTCGTCACGGGAGTCATCCCGAACCCCGACGACCCCAAGGGCGTCAGCACCTGGACGGGCACCCAGGTCATCGTCAACTACGAGCCCAATGGGGCCGAGCTGGCCTACGACCAGTGCCGGCTCTTCATCAACGGCCAGGAGCAGGAGCTCATCCGCCCGCCGAGCGAGGTCCCGGCGATCTCACGGGCCACCTCCGGCATCCAGTTCAAGTGGGACACGCGGTACGAGAAGGGCGACTACGACTTCAAGGTGGCGCTGGTCACGATGACCGGCGAGACCGTGGAGTACGAGTGGAGCTTCGCGTCGGAGGGTCGTGCCGGAGCGGGCCAGCTCTTCAGCTTCAACGTCATGCGCACGTGGTTCCGCTTCATCGCCGAGGGGGCCATCAACACGGTGGCGCTGACGGTGATCTCGATCGTGCTGGCCAGCATCCTCGCGCTCCTCGGCGCCCTCGGCCGCCTCTCGAAGAAGATGACCTTCAAGCAGGCCTGGGAGCGCTACGGGAGCTGGGCCTACATGTGGCGGATGGCGCTCGGCCGCATCCCCTACCTGATCGCCACCTTCTACACCTCGCTCTTCCGCGGCACGCCTCTGCTGCTGCAGATCATCTTCATCTATCAGGTCACGCCCGAGGTCATCCAGCGCTTCGGCTTCTCGCCCGAGTACAACCCACCGGCGTTCTGGGCCGGTGTCGCGGCACTCTCGCTCAACTACGGGGCCTACCTCACCGAGGTCTTCCGCGCCGGGATCCAGGCGGTGCCGAAGGGCCAGACCGAGGCGGCCTGGGCGCTCGGCCTGAGCGGCTGGCAGACCCAGCGCCGCATCATCCTGCCACAGGCCTTCAAGATCGTGATCCCGGCGGTGGGCAACGACTTCATCGCCCTCATCAAGGACACGTCGCTGGTGTCGGTGATCACCGTCGAGGAGCTGCTGCGACGCGCCCAGCTCGCCGGAGCGGCGACCTTCAACTTCCTCTCGACGCTGGTCGTCGCGGCGGCCTTCTACTGGGCCCTGACCATCTTCTTCAGCTTCTGGCAGGCGAAGCTCGAGCGCCGCATGGAGCGCGACAAGGCAAGGGAGTAGCAGCATGGCCACACCGTCTCCAGCAAGCGTGCCGCTCGCCGAGCGCGAGGTCGTCGTCAAGGTCGAGGGCCTGCAGAAGTACTTCGGCAAGCTGCACGTGCTCAAGGGCGTCGACCTCGAGGTGCGCAAGGGCGAGGTGATCGTGCTCATCGGGCCGTCGGGCTCGGGCAAGAGCACCTTCCTGCGTTGTCTCAACTTCCTCGAGGACCCGACCACCGGCGACATCACCATCGGCGGCGTACATGCGATGTGCGGCGGCCACGGCAAGGAGTTCAAGCAGGCCGTCCACGAGATCCGCATGAAGTGCGGCATGGTCTTCCAGGAGTTCAACCTCTTCCCGCACAAGGACGCGACCGAGAACGTGATCGAGGCGCCGGTCATGGTCAAGGGCGAGAAGAAGGACGACGCCGTCAAGAAGGCGCACGAGCTGCTCACCAAGGTCGGGCTGGCCGAGCGCATCGACTACTTCCCCAGCCAGCTCTCGGGCGGGCAGAAGCAGCGCGTGGCGATCGCCCGCGCGCTGGCCATGGACCCTCTGCTGATGCTCTTCGACGAGCCCACCAGCGCCCTCGACCCGGAGCTGATCGGCGAGGTCCTCAAAGTGATGAAGGAGCTCGCCGACGGCGGCATGACGATGATCGTCGTGAGCCACGAGATGGGCTTCGCGCGCGACGTCGCCGACCGCGTCGTCTACATGGACGAGGGCTACTTCATCGAGCAGGGTCCGCCGGACGAGGTCTTCTTCAACCCCAAGGACCCGCGCACGCGCCAGTTCCTGCGCCACATCCTGCCCGAGGTCGACCCGCGCCACGCGGCCGAGCTCGGGATCACGGAGATCGCGGACGAGTACGAGGAGCCGGACGAGGCCGAGAGCCCCATCGCGCAGCCCGGGACCGACCTGCCGAAGATGTCGACCGGCCCGGGACCGGGGGGCGAGATGCCGCTCGACGCGGCCGACCGGGCCGGCGAGCCCGACGATTCCTGATCGGACTGGTGCCGGCAGGCTCGCGGGCCGCGTGACCGTCCTCGGGCCCGGGGTGAGACAAGACAAGAGGGGGCGGGGTGCGTGAGCACCCCGCCCCCTCTTGCGCCAGGGCGGCCCGACGGCCTCGGCGGCTACGACCTTCGTGGCACGCTCCGCGACGGGCGCATCCGACATGGTGCTCGAACGGGGGCGCCTGCGGCGTGACGGAGCCCGGCCGGGCTGACGGCAGAGGCGCCGGCGTCCGACCGTCGCGACTCCTTTCTACCGCGTCGTCGCGGCGGTCCGCTCACCCCGTCGCGGCACCGAGCCCGGCGGGCGGTGGCTCCCGCGTTCAGCCGACGCCGCGCTCGCGGTCGGCGGCCTCGACGATGGCGCGGACCTGCCGCGCCGCGTCGGGATCGAGCGGCTCGGGCTTGTGGCTCTCGATCATCTCGAGCGCCGCCGCCCGCGCCCGTCCGTAGAGGTCGGATCCGCCGCGCTCCTGCCAGTCCTCGCGCACGCGGCGGTCGAGATACCTCGGCTGGCTGAGCGCGCGCATGTGGCGCAGCGTCGCGTCGAGGCTGAGGAAGTCGCCGAACGGACCGACCGCGGCGATGTCCTCCACCGCCATCTGCTCGTCGTCCACCGGCATCCCCATCACCGTGTGCTTGATCATCGCCGCGATCTCGTCGTCGACGACGAGCTGCGCGCAATCGAAGGTGACTCCCGACTCGATCATCCCCGCCCCGTAGATCTGGTTGGCCCCTGCCAACGCAGCCAACAGGCCGGTGAGCGTCTTCTCGTGACCGGTCTGGGCGTCACCGAGCTTCGAATCCGCCTACAACCCCGCCACGAAGCTCGGGATGAGGTAGCGCCTGGCCATCTGCGCCGTCGCGGCGCTGAAGAGGGCGAGCTCGGGCGAGCCGACGCAGGCCGCGGCCAGGCGCAGGTCCATGGCGGTCGTCGACGAGCCGTAGTCCACCGGGGTGCCGCGGGTCGTGAGCTGCGCCAGAGTGATGCCGGCGAGGACCTCGGCGTTGTGCTGCACGAAGGTGCCCGCGAGTGTGACCGGCGAGGAGCCGCCCGACATCGCCATCGACAGGCAGCCGCAGGGGATCCCCTGGCGAGCACACTCGATGACGACCTCGGTGGCGTCGCGCGGCAGCTTCAGCGGGCTGACGGGGCAGACGCCGAAGCCGACGATGGGGTTCTCGCGCAACTCGTCCATGCCGCCGACGACCGCGGCCCCCATCTCGAGGACCTTGCGCACCTCCCAGGCGGAGGTCGACTCGGTGCCCACCGGCTTCGTGGTGTTGTGCAGCGCCGCCTCGGTACCGTGCAGCACGGCGGTCTCCTGCGGGCGGTCGGTCGGGCTGCCGGCCGGCTCGTACATGTCGATGTGGTCGAGGGCGTCGACCAGGCGGGCGATCTCGGCGACGTCCTCGAGGACCGGCTCGCGATGCTCGCCGGTCCGCAGGTCGTTGACCATGATGCCCTCGTCGAAGTTGCAGAACGAGACACGACCCGGCTCGAGGACGAGCCGGTCCTTCGGGTCGCGGGCCCCGCGCACGAGGCTCGCCGGCGTGGAGCGGATCGCCTCCTCGACGACGTGCGGCGGGATGTTGACCCGGCGCGTCTCGCGGTCGACGCGGCAGCCGCCGTCGGCGAAGACGTCGAGCGCGTCGTCGTCCTCGACCCAGACCCCGGTGCGCTCGAGCACCTCCAGGGTCGCGAAGTGGATGTCGTCCATCTCGGCCTCGGTGAAGACGTTGAGGCTGAGGCCGCCGCTGCGCGGATTGCCGGCGTGTAGGTTGCGTTTCACGAGGTCACCTCCGGGAGCCCCTGCGGCCTCACAGTACCTTCGCTTCCGGGTCGGGTAAAGGCCGGGGGCCACGGCGGCCGAAGTTCGCCCAAGCATCGGCGGTGCTGATCGCGGCGCCGCGCGAACTTCGCACGCTTCGCCGCCGCCGGACCGCCGCACGCCTCGCCGCCGCGGGGCGGCCGTGGCCCGTCCGTCGCCCTCGCGACGCCGCCGCCGGACCGTCGCCCGTACGACGCCGGCGGCGAGCGGCCGACGCACACCTCGGGACGATGCTAGAGTAGCCGCCGCCGAAGGAGCTGCGGAGGAGGTCGGGCGTGAACAGCGCGATGCTGAGGGTGTGGGACGACGACGCGTGCCGCCGGGTGCACGAGGCCACGTTGCGCGTGCTGGTCGAGTCCGGGGTGGAGGTCAAGTACGCGCCGGCGCGCGAGCTCTTCGCGGCCGTCGGCGCCCAGGTCGAGGGCACGCGCGTGCGCCTGCCCGCGCCCGTGGTCGAGACGGCGCTTGAGACCGCGCCGCGCACCCGGTCGCTGAAGCCGCGCGACGGCGCGACCGAGCCGCTCGTCCTCGACGTCGCCCACAGCTACTTCGGCACCGGCTCCGACGTCCTCTACCTGAGGGACCCCGAGAGCGGCGAGCGCCGCCGCGTGCGAAAAGCGGACGTCGAGGGCCAGGCCGTCCTCTGCGAGAAGCTCGAGCACATCGACTTCGTGATGTCCATGGGGCTGCCCGAGGATGTGCCGCAGGCGGTCGACGACGTCGCCCAGGTCGAGGCCATGCTCCGGGGAACGCGGAAGCCGCTGCTGGTCGCGCCGCGCGACGGCCATGTGGTGGCGAGGATCCGGGAGATGTGCGCGCTGGCCGGCGCGGCCGACAGTTTCGGCATCTACGCCATGCCGTCGCCGCCGCTCATGCTCGACGAGGACGGCGCGAGCAAAGTCATCGCCTGTGCCGAGCTGGATGTACCCCTCATCTGGGCCCCGGGGACCAACGCCGGTACGACGGCGCCCGCCTCGATCGGCGCCGTCGCCGTCGTCGCCAACGCCGAGGTGCTCGCCGGTCTTGTGCTGAGCCAGGCGGCGAAGGCCGGCGCGCCGTTCGTCTGGGGCGCCGGCGTCGGCGCCATGAACATGCGCACGATGGTCGACGTGTACTCGTCGGCGCGCGTCTTCGCCGGCCACCAGGCGCAGACCGACCTGGCGCGCTGGTACGGTCTCCCGAGCTTCGCCTACGCGGCCTGCTGTGACTCGAAGACGCTCGACCAGCAGTGGACCGCCGAAGCCGCCCTCACCGCCGTGCTCGGCGCCCTGTCGCGGGCGACGCTGCTGCACGACGTCGGCTACCTCGAGTCGGGGCTGCAGAGCTCGTACGAGTCGATCGTCGTCGGCGACCACCTGGTGAGCTACGCCAAGGCGTTCATGGCCGAGCTGCCGGTGGACGACGAGGCCCTCGCCGTCGAGGAGATCCTCGCCGTCGGGCCGGGTGGCAACCACCTGGCCCGGCCCTACACGAGGAAGCACTTCCGCGAGATCTGGCAGTCCGACCTCTTCGATCACGGCGTCTTCGACCGCTGGCAGGCCGACGGGTCGAAGACCCTCCTCGACAGGGCGCGGGAGCGCGCGGCGGCGCTGCTCGCCGAGCCGCGCCCCTTCGCGCTCGGCGACGACGTCGCCGCGGGTCTCGCCGCGCTGGTCACCAAGGCGGGGGAGGAGCGGGAGGCGCGCACCTCATAGACGCGCGCCGGACTCCGCGACGTCTGCGTCCGCGGCGCGGCGGGGACGTCGCGCCAGCAGGTCAGCCGGAGGCGCCCGCACCCCGCATCGGCAGCACGACCTTGGTGGTCACCGTGCTCGACCAGCCGGTCGAGACCGCGGGGTAGAGGGTGTCGAACTCGAGCTCCTCGCCGAGTCGGACCGGCGGGCGCGCGTCAGTGACATCGACGACGAGATGGTCGGAGCTGGAGCCGACGACCTCGACGCCGGCGCGCGACGGTTTGAGGCTCGTGGTGTCGAGGTCGATCTCGCCGAGGGCGAGGATCGCCCGCCGCCGCACGCCGCGGTCCGGCCACTCGCGCACGCGCATGAAGGCGTCGCGCCCGACGGTGCCGTCCGGGGCCGAGGGCTTGTCCTTGACCTCGATGACCTCGGCGTGGACCTTGAAGGCGTCCCGGTGAGGCACACCGAGGTCGGCCCAGGTGGAGAAATCGGTGCCGGTCAGGATCGCTTCGCCGACGCGGAGCTGGTCGAAGCGCTCCGGCACCTGGCCGGCCTTGATGAGGTGCAAGTTGCCGGTGTGGCCGCCGGAGACGGTCTCGAGCCGGCGGCCGAGGGCGGCTTCGACCGTCTCGACCGTGTCGACGAAGCCCTGCTGGTGACGCGGCGTCGGCAGCACGCCGCAGAGGCAGTTCAGGGTGGTGGCGAGGCCGGCGAGCTCGAGGCCGGGAAGGGCGTCGAGCGCCCGTGCGGCGGCGACCGCGTCGGCGGGCATGACGCCTTCGCGGCGGTCGCCGGTCTCGACCATGAGCAGGGCGCGGTGCACGAGACCCCGCCGCGCGGCCGCGGCCGCCAGGGCCCGCGCCGTCTCGACCTCGGAGAGGAGGCTGTACTCGGCCAAGGCCACGACCTCGTCGACCTCGCTCAAGGCGGGGAGTCGGAGCAGCATGACCGGGGCCTCGAGGCCGCCGGCCCGCAGACGGCGGATGTTGTCGAGGCGCGACTCGGCCAGCATCGTGCAGCCGCCGGCCAGCATGGCGCGGCCCACCCCGGGCTCGCCGCAGACGCACTTGGTCACCCCGACGACGGCGATGCCGTGGGGCGCGCAGAGCGCCACGACGGCCGCAGCGTTCCGGCGGATCTTCTCGCAGTCGCAGACGATCCTCACTCTCGGGCCTCCTTGCCGCCCCCGGGCCATGGGCCGACTCCGGCCGGCTCTGACCGCCGCCGGTCCACCCACTCTACCCAGACCTGCGGAGGGGCGCGAGCCGCGTCGACGTGGGTCGTCGGCTTGCCTCGGCTCGCAGGCCCGGTGCCCCCCGCGTCGGGACTCTACCCGCTCCGATGGCGGGTGCCCGTAGGGCCTCGTGCCGGGACCGCGTTCGCGCCGCGATTTCCGGTGTTCGCCGACCCCGCCCCGCGCGCGCGACCGGTGTACCCTCCGCCGAGCGGGTGCTAGAGTAGCGCCGTGCACCGGGGCTCCGTCAGCACGATCAACCGCGCCTGCGGCCTGTAACCTTCGCTCGGCCGCGCCCCGAGGGGGCAGGCCACGCCTGCCCTCCTCCTGTCCCGCCCCTGTCGTCGGTCAACGAGCGAGGTCGCCGTCCGTGTCGTCGAGGATCAACCCCATCACCCCGCGTCTCCGCTGGGACGTCCTCTCGTCGAGCGAGCTCGAGCGCATCCACGAAGCGACGCTCGAGGTCCTCGAGGAGACGGGCGTCCGCTTTCCCAGCGCGCGCGCCCTCGATGTGCTGGAGCAGGGCGGCTGTGCGGTCGACCGCGCCACGCAGGTCGTGAGGATGCCCCGTGCCGTCGTCGCGGAGGCGGTCGCGCGGGTGCCCTCCGAGTACCTCCTCGCGGGGCGCGACCCCGAGTGCGACCTGAGCATCGACCGCGCACACTGCTACCTCTCCAACGACGGCAGCGGCGTCTTCGTCCACGACCACCGCACCGGGGAGAAGCGGACCTCGACCAAGGCCGACGCGGCCACCTCGGCACGCTTCGTCGACGCCCTCCCCAACGTGAGCTACTACTGGGGTCCGGTCGTCACTTCGCAGGACGTACCGCCGGCGACCAAGGCGCTCCACGACGCCGAGGCGGTCCTCGGCAACACGAGCAAGCACTTCCAGACCGTCACGACGGTCGGTGAGAAGCCGGCGCGCTACCTCGTCGAGATGGCGGCGGCGATCGCCGGCGGCACCGACGAGCTGCGCCGCCGGCCGATCCTCAGCTTCATGCAGTGTGCCGTCGACCCGCTGGCCCACGACGGCCCCAACCTCGAGGCCAACCTGGTCGCCGCCGAGCACGGCCTCGCCAGCGGCTTCATGCCCATGCCGCTGGCCGCGGGGACGGGGCCGGCGACGCTCGCCGGCACCCTCGTCGTGCAGAACGCCGAGGCGCTCTCCGGCGTCGTCCTGCTCGAGCTCGCCTACCCCGGCGTGCCGGCCTTCTTCGCCGGCGCCCCCAGCGTCATCGACCTCACGACCGGTGGTTACACGGGCGGCAGCCCCGAGGACTACCTCCTGGCCGGCGCCGCCACGCAGCTCGCCCATTTCTACGGTGTGCCGATGGCGATGGGCACGATGGCGACCGGGGCCAAGGAGCCCGACTGGCAGGCGGCGGTCGACGACTCGCTGTCGACCTTCGCCAGCGTGATGACCTGCGCCGACATGATGAACGGCTGTGGCCTGCTGAACGGCTCGAAGATCCTCTCCTACCCGCACATGGTGATGGAGAGCGAGATCTACGGGATCGTGCAGAAGGTCGCCGGCGGGGTGGTCGTCGACGACGAGACGCTGGGCCTCGAGGCGATCAAGCGCATCGGGCCCAACGGCACCTACCTCGCCGAGAAGCACACCCGTCGCCACCTGAAGGAGATCTGGCGCCCGATGGTCTGGGACCGCACGCCCTACGACGTGTGGCTGCAGGGCGGCAAGCAGGGCGCCCTCGAGAGGGCGACCGAGATCGCCGACGAGATCCTCGACACCTACGACCCCGCGCCGCTGCCCGACGACGTCCGCGCCGAGCTGCGCGCCATCGTCGCGCGCGCCGACGCGGAGCTGGCGGAGGGACGATGAGCGGCGCCCGCCTGATCGTCTGGGACGACGACGCCTGCTGGCGGGTCCACGACGCGACGCTCGCCGTCCTCGAGGAGACCGGGGTCGAAGTACGCGAGGCGCGCGCCCGCGAGGTGCTCGCGGGGGCGGGCGCGCGCCTCGACGGCACGCGCGCCCGCATCCCGGCGGCGCTGGTCGACAGCGCCCTGCAGACGGCGCCGCGCCGCTTCGCCCTGAAGTCGCGACCCGAGGTCGCGGGCAGCGGGCACGCGCGGCGCGGCGAGCCGGCCGCGCTCGAGATCGCCGACGGCTTCAGCCACTTCGGCACCGGCTCGGACTGCGTCTACGTCTGCGACCCCGACTCGGGCGAGCGCCGGCGGGCCACGACCGCCGACGTCGAGGGCATGGCGGCGCTCTGCGAGGACCTCCCCGGTATCGACTTCGTCATGTCGATGGGGCTGCCGGCCGACGCCGCCGCGGCCACCGGCGACCTCGCCCAGTTCGCGGCGATGCTCGGCGGCACGCGCAAGCCGCTGCTCACGACGGCCCACGACGGGGGCTCGCTACGCCGCATGCTGGCGATGGCCGAGCTCGCCGGCGAGGGGCGCAGCTTCGGCTGCTATGCGATGCCGAACCCGCCGCTCGTGCACTCTGCCGAGGCCCTCGACAAGGTCCTCGTCTGCGCGGAGCTCGGCGTCCCGCTCATCTACGCGCCGGCTCCGGCGGCCGGCACCACGGCGCCGGCCTCTCTGGCCGCGGTCGTGGTCGTCGGCAACGCCGAGACCCTGAGCGGCCTCGTCCTCCACCAGCTCGCCGCGCCCGGGGCGCCCTTCGTTTACGGGGTGGGTTGCGGCGCCTTCGACATGCGCACCGCGGTCGACGTGTACGGGGCGCCCGAGCACTCCCTCGGCAACGCCGCCGCCACCGACCTCGCGCGGCTCTACGGCCTGCCCAGCTTCGCCTACGCGGCGGTCGCCGACGCCAAGCTCTTCGACGAACAGTGGGCGGCAGAGGCGGCGATCACGACCGTCCTCGGGGCGCTGTCACGGGCCACTCTGTTGCACGACGTCGGGTACCTCGAGTCGGGGCTCCAGAGCTCGTACGAGACCATCGTCCTCGGCGACGAACTGGTGGGCTACGCCCGTGCCCTGCTCGCCGAGGTGGCGGTCGACGCCGAGGCGCTGGCTCTCGACGAGATCGCCGCGGTCGGGCCCGGCGGCAGTCACCTGGGCCGGGTCTACACGCGCGACCACCACCGCGACTTCTGGCGGCCCGGCCTCTTCGACCGGACCGCCTACGAGCGCTGGCAGGCCTCCGGGGGCACGACCCTGAAGGAACGCGTGCGGCGGCGCACCGAGGAGCTCCGCGCGGCGCCGCGGTCGTACGCGCTCGAGGACTCGGTGCGCATGCGCATCACCGAAGTGGCGACGGCGAGCGGAGGTGCGGGGTGAGCCCGGAGCCCGAGCTCACGGTCACGCCGGCACGGCTCGACCTGCGCGTGCTCGGCGACGACGAACTCGCCGCCTTGCACGAACGGGCGCTCCGGCTGCTGGCGGACGACGGCGTCCTGGTCGGCGGAGAGGTGACCGCGCGGGCCTTCGTCGCCGCCGGCGCGCGCGTCGCCGACGGGCGCGGCCGGATCGCGCCGGAGCTCGTCGCCGCGGCCCTCGACAGGGCGCCGGCACGCTTCACCCTCGGCGCCCGCCTCGAAAGCCGCGAGGTCGAGCTCGGCTCCGGCACGGTGTCCCTCGCGACCGGGGGTCCGGCGGCGCTCACGCTGGCGGCGGGCGCGGCGGAGCCGCGCCCCGCGACCGGCGCCGACCTCGCCGCCGTCTGCCGCCTCGCCGACGCCCTGCCCGAGGTCGCGGTGGTCTACGGTCCGCCGCTGTGGCCCGCCCGCGAGACGCCGCTCGGCGCCCTGCAGGTCTGCCTCGCCGCCGGCGGCAAGCACGTGCACGCGAC
>DATHSP010000236.1:0-2804 GCA_035464075.1 Thermoleophilia bacterium
GTTCCTCGCCGGGCTCCTCGGCGCCCTGCTGCACCTCGTCTTCAACGCCAGCGACCTCGGCGTCTCGCTGTTCAGCATCAGCGGGTTCCTCGAGTCCATGCAGGTCCCCTACCGCCCCGTGCTCGCCGGACTCGCCCACACCCACGTGGGCGCGGTGGGCCTCGCCGTCGGCCTCACCGCCTGGGTGAAGGACTGACCCGTTCCGCCCCTTAGGAGGCACCCCATGATGAAGAAGCTTCTGCTCACCGCCCTCGCGCTCGCCCTCGTCGGCACCGTCGCGCTGGCCCAGCCCGCGATCGACGGTGCGATCGCCGACGGCGAGTACGCCAACACCCTCGAGCACGACTCCGGCGCCGTCCTGTACTGGACCGTCGAAGGCGACACGCTGTACATGGCCTACACCATGGAGGCCAGCGGCTGGTCCGGCGTGGGCTGGCTGACCGAGCAGACCAACCGCAAGGCCGGGGCCGACATCCTCATGTTCGCCATCGTCGACGGTGCGGCCGTCTCCTACGACGACTACCAGGAGTCCGCACGCGGCGAGCCCGTGCGCGACGAGTCCGAGGGCGGGACGAACTCGCTGACGGCGTTCGCCGCCGTCCACGAGGGCGGCGTATGGACCGTCGAGTTCTCGCGGCACCTGGCCACCGGCGAGGCGACCGACGTCGACATCGTGCCCGGCGAGCCCTACCTGTTCATGATCGCCCACGGCAACACGATGGACATCGAGCGCGCGCACGAGCGCAGCAACCGCGGCGGCGCCTTCTACATCGAGGGCTTCGTCTTCTGACCTGAACGCCCGCGCTCCGAACGCAGCGGCGGCCCCGGGGGGATTCCCTGGGGCCGCCGTTCATGTCGCGGCCGAGCTCGTCAGCCGACCGCGTGCGCGTGCGCGCTGGCGCACGCGCCAGCGCGTGCCACCCGGCCGGGCTAGACGTGCTCGAGGTACGTGTACCCCACGAGCTCCGCGTCGTAGAGCTCGGTCATCTCGCGCTTGGCCTCGCCCGAGAGCTTGACGCCGGAGCGCTCCGCCTCGCGGATCTCGTCCTGCAGCCAGCCGTGCAGCTCCGCCGTCTCGTAGCCCATGTTCTCGATGACGCGCCGCGCCTTCTGGCCGTTCACGAAGCGCTCGAGCCGCCAGCCGCCCTTGCCGTCGAGGCGCACGTGCGCCTCGTTCATGCGGCCGAAGAGGTTGTGGTTGTTGGCCAGCACGTCCTGGTAGGCGCCCGTGAGGAAGGCGCCGAGGTAGTACGGCCGCCCGGGCACGAGGTCGTGCACCGGGAGCGTGGCGCGCACGTCGCGCAGGTCGATGAACTTGGTGATCTTGCCGTCGCTGTCGCAGCTGATGTCCACGAGCGTCGCCTCGCGGTTCGGCTCCTCCTGCAGGCGATGGAGCGGCACGATCGGAAAGAGCTGCTGGATCGCCCAGTGGTCGGGCATGCCCTGGAAGAGGCTGAAGTTGACGACGTACTGGTCGGCCAGCCGCTTCGGCAGCGCCTCGAGCTCCTCTGGCACGTAGTCGAGCTGCTCGATGACCTTGGCGATGCGCAGCAGCGTGCGGTGGTAGAGCTGCTCCACGTGCGCCCGCTCGAGCAGGGTGATGTAGCCGAGGTCGAAGAGGCTGTGCATGGTGTCCTTGTTCGACACCGCCTCGTTGAAGACCTCGCGGTAGTTCTTCAGGTTGACGTCGCGCGCGAGCTCCTGCATGTCGCGGACCACCGCATGCACCTCGTCCTCGAGGGGCGGCAGCTCGTAGGTCGCGCGCGTGGGGCCGATGGCGTCGATCACGGGCAGCACGACCAGCGCGTGGTGCGCCGTCAAAGCCCGCCCCGACTCGGTGACGATGACCGGGTGCGGGGCGTCGCCGTCGTCGCACGTCTCCTTGATCGTGTAGACGACGGTGTCGGCGTACTCGCTGATGCCGTAGTTGGCGCTGGCGTAGAAGTTCGTCTTGGAGCCGTCGTAGTCGACCCCGAGCCCGCCGCCGACGTTGAGGTAGCGGACGTCGGCGCCCATCTTGACGACGTCGACGTAGACCTGGGCCGCCTCGCGCACCGCCACCTTGATGCGGCGGACGTCCGTGAGCTGGCTGCCCACGTGGCAGTGGATCATCTGCAAGGCGCCCAGCTTGCCCAGCGCGCGCAGGCGGCCGACGGCGTGGATGAGCTCGGTGGCGGTCAGTCCGAACTTGGCCTCGTCGCCGCCCGACGCCTCCCAGGCGCCGGCGCCCTTGGCGTGCAGCTTGAAGCGAATGCCGACCGCCGGCTCCACGCCCATCTCGGCGCTGACCCGCAGCACGCGCTCGAGCTCGCTCGGCTTCTCGAGCGTGATCATGACGTTCTTGCCGAGCTTGCGGCCCCACAGCGCGAGGCGGATGAAGTCGTCGTCCTTGAAGCCGTTGCAGCAGATGAGCGCGTCGGGGTGCGTGTCCTGCACCAGGATCAGCGCCAGCTCGGCCTTGCTGCCAGCCTCCAGGCCGGTGGCGTAGCGGGCGCCGTACTCGGCGATCGTCTCGACGACCACCCGCCGCTGGTTGACCTTGATCGGGTAGACGCCCTGGTAGCGCGCCTTGTAGCCGGCCTCGCGGATGGAGGCCTGGAAGGACTGGTTGATGCGGTCGAGCCGGTCCTCGATGATCTGGGGGAAGCGCAGGATGACCGGCAGCGTGCGCCCCTCGGCCTTGAGCCCCTCGACGATGGCGGGGATCGAGACCCCCGAGGCGTCGGCGCCGCGCTGCAGCACCTGCATGTCGCCATCGCTGCCGACCTCGAAGTAGCCGCTCGCCCAGGAGGAGACGGCGTACA
>DATHSP010000237.1:0-7818 GCA_035464075.1 Thermoleophilia bacterium
AGCCCAGAAGCCCGATCCCGACGCGTTCCACGAAGACCCCTCCCGTTATCTCTCGCCTGCCCGGCCGCGGCGCGAGGGGACGGCCCACCGCCTCGGGTGCCGCCGCCACGCGCAGCCGAAGTATATGGGACGGGCGACGGAGGCGAGGCCGGCGGGCGGCGGGCGTGGCCTCGAGCGTCGGCCTCGGTCGGCCGCCGGACGAGGACGCGCCGCGGGTCAGCCTCCGAGCGGGCGCTGCAGGCGCAGGACGTCGTCCCAGGTCTCGCGGGCGATCACGACCCGCGAGCGGCCGCCGGCGACCATCACGACCGCCGGCCGGGGCTGGCCGTTGTAGTTGTTGGCGAGGACGTAGCCGTAGGCGCCGGTGCCGGGCGTGACGAGGATGTCGCCCGGCTCCGGCGGGGCGATGCGCACGTCGCGGACGAGGATGTCGCCGGACTCGCAGTGCTTGCCGGCGACGGTCACGAGGTCGGTCGCCGGCGTCTCCGCCTTGTTCGCGAGCATGGCGTCGTAGCGCGAGTCGTAGAGCATCGGCCGCAGGTTGTCGGACATGCCGCCGTCGACGGCGACGTAGGTGCGCACCCCGGGGATCACCTTGACGGTGCCCACCGTGTAGGCGGTCACCGCCGCCTTGCCGGCGATGGAACGGCCGGGCTCGACAAGCACGGTCGGCATCTCCAGCCCGTGCCGCTCGGCCTGGGACCGGACGGCGCCGGCCGCCACGGCGGCGAACTCGGCGATCGACGACGGCTGGTCGTCGAGCGTGTAGCGGATGCCGAGACCGCCGCCGATGTTGAACAGGCGGCACGCGAAGCCGAGGGTGCGGCGCCAGCCGGCGACGGCGGCGAACAGGGCCGCGATCTCGCTCTCGTACGAGTCGAGCGCAAAGATCTGCGAGCCGATGTGGGCGTGCACGCCGACGAGCTCGAGGCGGTCCGACGCCTGCAGGCGCCGGACCGCCTCGGTCGCCTGACCCTCGGCGAGACCGAAGCCGAACTTGGAGTCGACCTGGCCCGTCTGCACGAAGCTGTGCGTCGTGGGCCGCACTCCCGGCGTCACGCGCAGCAGCACGGGCTGGCGGCGGCCGCGGGCCGCGGCCGCCGCCTCGAGCCGCGCGATCTCGTCGAGCGAATCGACGACGAAGTGGCCGATGCCGTAGTCGAATGCGGCCTCAATCTCCTCGGCCGACTTGTTGTTGCCGTGGAAGTAGATGCCGGCGGGCGGGAAGCCGGCCGCGCGAGCCGCGGCGAGCTCGCCGCCCGAGGCGACGTCGAGCGAGAGGCCCTCCTCGCGTACGAGCTCGCACATCGCCCGGCAGGCGAAGGCCTTGCTCGCGTACACGATGACGAAGCGGTCGGCATGCGCGGCGAACGCCTCGAGGTAGGCACGGCACTGGCTGCGCAGCGCAGCCTCGTCGTAGATGAAGAGAGGGGTACCGTACTCGGCGGCGAGAGCGACGACGTCGCAGCCGCCGATCTCGAGATGCCCGGCCTCGTTGTGCCGCGCCGACGGTGGGTAGATGAGGGTGTGCGTCACGTGCCCGGGCATCCTACCACCCCCGGTGCGCTGCTATCATGGGCGGCCATGGAGGCCCTCGCCGACAGGCCGGAGCGACCGCTGCAGGGCCGCAGCGCCGTGGTCACCGGAGGCGCCGGCCCCGTCACGGCGGCGGTGGCGCGGCGGCTGCTCGCCGACGGGGCCGCCGTGCTGACGACCGCCCCCGACGACGAGGCCGCGCTCGCTCTCGAGACCGATCTCGCCGCCGAGGGCGGCGCCGCCTACGCCATCGTCGCCGACCCGTCGCGGGCCCGCGACATGGACGCCGTCTTCGGCGAGGCGCTGCGCGTCTTCGGCGGCATCGACGTCGTGGTCGCGGTCGCGCCGCCGCCCGCCGCGAGCGACCCGTTCGCCCTCGACGACGCCGGCTTCGAGCGCGCCCTCCTCGCCGCCCTCCGGCCGGCCTTCGCGGGCGCGCAGCGCGCCGCGCGCCTGATGGCCGGGCGCGGGCAGGGCGGCAGCGTCGTCCTCGTCGCCGACCTGCCCGCGCCCGGCGGCGCGCGCCCCGGCCTGACGAGCGCCGTCGCGCTCGGGGCCCTCGAGGCCCTGGTTCACAGCATGGCCGTAGCGGCCGGCGGCCGCGGCGTCCGCGTCAACCTGGTCCGCGCGGCGCTCGCGACCGCCGAGGTCGCGCCGCCCCTCGGCGCGCCGGCGACGGCCGCCGACGTGGCTGCCGCCGTCGCCTTCCTCGCCTCGCCGCGCGCCTCTTACGTCAGCGGCGCCGTCCTCCCCGTCGACGGCGGCCTGGCGAGCCTGCGATGAGCCCGGCGCAGCCGTTCGCCGGTGTGACCGCCGTCGTGGCCGGCGGCACGCGCGGCATCGGCCTTGCCTGCTGCCGGACGTTCCTCACACGCGGGGCGGGTGTCGTCTTCTGCGGCACCAGCGACGAGCGCGTCGAGGCGGCGGCGGCCGAGCTCGAGGGCCTCGGCGGCGGTCCGGTCGCCGGGTACGTGTGCGACGTCGCCGACGCCGCAGCGGTCGACAGGCTCGTGGCCGAGACGCTGCGCCTGTTCGGGCGCCTCGACGTGTGCATCGCCGCCGCCGGCGTGGGGCCGTGGGGTCCGTTCGACCAGCTGCCCGCCGACGAGGTCGAGCGACAGCTGGCGGTCAACGTCCGGGGCGCCTACAACGTCGTCGCCGCCGCGAGCGCCGCGATGCGCGCGCAGGGGCACGGGAGCATCGTCACCATCGGTTCGATCAGCGGCCTGCGCGCCGACTGCGACGGGGCGACGTACTGCGCCAGCAAGGCGGCCGTCCATCTGCTGACCAAAGCGTTCGCCCGCGAGCTGGCGCCCCACGGCGTGCGCGTCAACTGCGTGGCCCCGGGATGGGTCGACACCGACATGAACGACGGCCTGCGCGACGACCCCGAGGCCATGCGCGGGACGTGCGCGACGATCCCCCTCGGCCGCCTCGCGCAGCCGGAGGAGATCGCCGAGGTGGTCGCCTTCCTGGCCGGCGAGGAGGCCGCCGCGATCAGCGGCGCGGTCGTCGTCGCCGACGGAGGACTCACCGCGTCCTGACCGGAGAGCGCCGGCGTCGCGACCGACGGTCGCCGGCGCGCCGAGCGGCAGGCCCCGGTCTCACGACCGAAGGGCGCCCACGCACGGCGGCCGCAAGTCCCGGACTCGCCGGAGACGCCGCCGTCACTCGAGCTAGTACTCGATCCCTTCGCGGGCGTGCACCCCGGCGTCGAAGTAGTGCCGCAGGGGCTTCATCTCGGTCGCCAGGTCGGCCGCCGCGACGAGTTCGTCGGGAGCGCGACGGCCGGTGATGATGAGTTCGACCTCGACCGGCTTCTCGCGCATGAGACGGAGGACGTCGCCGAGGGGGACGAGCTCGAAGTAGAGCGCCGTGACGAGCTCGTCCAGCACGACGACGTCGTACTGGCCGCTCATCACGAGCTCGCGCGCCCGGGCGAACCCGGCGGCGGCCGCGGCGAGGTCTTCCTCCGTCGCCTCGCCCTTGCGCACCCAGTGATCGAGGCCCGCCTGCACGACCTCCACGTCGAGGCGGCGCAGCATGACGATCTCGCCCCAGCTGGGATCGGCCTTCATGAACTGCACGACGACGGGGCGCAGGCCGTGCCCGAGGGCGCGCAGCACGAGACCCAGGGCGGCCGTGGTCTTGCCCTTGCCGTCCCCGGTGTAGACCTGGACGAAGCCTCTCGGCAGGGGACTCATCGCACCGCCTCTCCCCGTCGCCCTCGGCTCACTTGCCGTACTCGTAGAACCCGGCGCCGCTCTTGCGCCCGAGCTTGCCGGCGTCGACCATCTCGCCGAGCACGGCGGCGGGCCGGTACTTCGCGTCGCCGAGCTCGCGCTCGAGCGTCTCAAGGATCGCCTTCGTGGTGTCGAGACCGACGAGGTCGGCGAGCGCCAGCGGCCCCATCGGGAAGTTGGCCCCGAGCTTCAGGCCGGTGTCGATGTCGGCGGCGCTGGCCACGCCTTCGGCGTACGCCTGCGCCGCCTCGTTGATCATCGGGAAGAGGATGCGGTTGACGACGAAGCCCGGGGCGTCGGTCACCGTGATCGGCGTCTTGCCGACCTTCTCGGCGAAGGCCCGCGCCGCGGCCATCGTCGCTTCGCTCGTCTGTGCCCCGCGGACGACCTCGACGAGCGCCATCAGCGGCACGGGATTGAAGAAGTGGATGCCGACGAAGCGGCCCGGGTCGCTCACCGACGAGGCCAGCGCGGTGACCGAGAGGCTCGACGTGTTGGTGGCGATGATGGCATCGGGGCGCAGCGTGGCCGAAGCCCGCGAGAACAGGTCACGCTTCAGCTCCATCGACTCGGGGGCGGCCTCGATGAACAGGTCGGCGCCGGCGCCGGCGGCCATGTCGGTGCCGGTGGTGATCCGCGCCAGCGCGGCGTCGCGGTCGGCGGCCTCCATGCGGCCCTTGTCGACGAGCCGGCCGAGGCCCTTCTCGATGCCCGCCATGCCGCGGGCGACGAACTCGTCGGCGATGTCGATCATGACGACGTCGAGTCCGGCCACGGCCGAGACTTGGACGATGCCGGCCCCCATCTGGCCGGCGCCGGCGACGAGCACTGTGTTGACGGTCATCGAGTCCTCCTTTGCCTGCCCCCGTGGAGCCGGGGCCGAGAGCGCCGTCCGTCGGGCGGACGGGCGCGCGGGTGTCCTGTGCGGGCCGGGGCGGGCGCCGCGGCGCTGCGCGCCGCGGCGCCTCCGCCGGCCCGCCTATGCTATCGCAGCGCCGTCGCGCGCGTGTCCCGCGCGTGCCCCGCACGGAGCTCCCGGCAGCGTGCGCGCAGGCGAAGCGGCTCCGGCCGGCAAGGGTAGTCCCGCGGCCCGCGCCCTGTCGCCGGCGGCCGCCCCACGCGCATGCTGCTACCATTGATACATGGACACGAAGCCCGTCATCGTCAGCTGCGAGGTGCTGCGCGACGAGATCGAGCGCGTCGCCCCCGGTCACGAGATCCGCTTCGTCGAGGGCGCCCTGCACGACTATCCCGACCGCATGCGGGAGGCGCTGCAGGAGCGCATCGACGAGATCCCCGGGGAGCGCACCGTCCTGCTCTCCTGCGGACGCTGCAGCAACGGCACCGCGGGGCTGCGGGCGGGCCGCCATCGCCTCGTTCTGCCGGCGGTCGACGACTGCATCTCGCTGCTGCTCGGCTCACGTGCACGCTACCTCGAGGAGCACGGGCGGCAGCCCGGTACCTACTACTACACGCGCGGCTGGGTCGACTACATCGAGGACCCCTACCAGGAGTACCTCAAGATCATCCCCAAGTACGGTGAGGAGAAGGCCGCCATGGTGGCGCGCATGATCCTCGAGCACTACACGCGCGTGGCGCTCATCGACACGGGCACCTACGACACCGGCAAGCTGCGCCCGTACCTCGAGAAGGTGTGCGCCTTCTACGACCTGCCGCTGGAGACGCTTGACGGCTCGCTGCGCCTCCTCGAGAAGCTCGTCACCGGGCCGCACGACGAGGAGTTCATCACCGTCGAGCCCGGCGAAGAGCTCGAGGAGTGCCGCTTCTGGGCGCTCACCGAGACCTGAGCCGGGTTTGATCACGGGCACGAGCCGCTCTCGACCCCAGCCCGCGCCGCTCCCGCCTCCAGCATGATCTGCTCTCGACCGCCGGCCCGAGCCGGGCGACAGTGAGACGGCGTCAGTCGGCGGCGGCTCCCCGTCCCACTGCGTCGTCCGATACCGTCTCGTCCGGCCCCGCGCCTTCCGCCTCCGCGCCGGCCCTCTCGTCGGCGGCCGCGTCCGCAGCGTGCGGCTCGGCGGCGTCCTGCTCGGCGGCGTCCGCGCCGCCGGTGTCGGCCGGGGTGTCCGCTCCCACGCCGCCGGGGCCGGGCTCGGCGACGGCGCGCGCGTAGCTCAGCTGCATCGCCGCCACCGTGCCGCGCAGGTCGGCGAGCCCCTCTTCACCCCGCTCGCGCGCCAGCACGTCGATCCAGGCGCGCAGGGTCTCGATGGCGAGCCGTGCGTCGCCGAGGTCGCGCAGCTCCCGCGTCTGGTCGGTCAGGCCCAGCTTCTGGTAGCCGACGGTCACCAGCCCGACGAGCATCTCCTCGACGAGGTCGGCGACGCGCAACTGCTTGAGCCTCTCGAGGGCCTCGCGCCGGCGCTGCTCTTCGCTCGCCGTCCCGCCCTGCCCCTCCTCGGGCCGCACGGTGTCGCCGTCGTGCCGCGGCTGGTCGTCCTGTCGCGCCTCGTCGCGCTGCCGCGCCTCGTCGCCCTGCCGCAGGTCGTCGTGGCTCACGGTCACACCTCCCCTGCCTCGGATGCGGACAGGGCCGCCGCCGCGTCCGCGGTCTGCTCTACCACCCCGGCGAACACCCCGTGAAGCGAGCGGCTCTCGCGGTAGGCCGCCGCTTGCCGCTGCGCTCCGTTACCCTCGCGCAGCAGGCGCTCGACGTCGTCGAGGTGAGGCTGCAGACCGAGGTCCGCGGCGCGCGGCGCCGCGAGCTCGACCAGCCGGCGCAGCGCGTCGGGCGCCGGCACTTCGCGCTCGGCCTCGAAGTCGACGAACTTGCCGTCGAGGCCGAAGCGGATCGCCCGCCAGAGGTTCTCCTCCACGTAGCGCGTCGGCTGCACGGGCAGGGCGACACCCTCGTCGTACAGCCCGGTCAGGTAGGCCACGAGGCCGACGCTCAGGGCGGAGACGGCGAGGTTCTGCCAGGGCTCGGTCTGGGCGTCGGCGATGCGCAGCTCGACGGTCCCGAAGCGGTGGTGCGGGCGCACCGACCACCAGACCTGGGTGAACTCCTCGATGCAGTTGGTGGCCATCAGCAGCTCGTAGAAGCGACGGTGCTCGGCCCAGCTGCCGAAGACGTCGGGGATGCCGCAGCGCGGGAACATGCGCATGAAGGTCTGCGTGCGCGCCGAGTGCAGCTCGGTCCAGACTCCCTCGATGAAGGGCGAGTTCGCCGAGAGGGCCAGCAGATAGGGGAGGTAGCCGCGCAGCGCGTCACACACGGCGGCCGCGCGGTCGAGGCCGCGCACCCCGACGTGCACGTGCGCGGCCCAGGTGTTGTTGCGCCAGGCGACGTACTTGAGGCGCTCCTCGACGAGCCGATAGTGCGGCGTGTCGATGATCGCCTGGTCCTTCCAGTTGGAGAAGGGGTGGGTGCCGGTCGCCGCCAGCCGGTACCCGCGCTCGTCGGCAAGGCGGAAGAGCTCGACCCGGTTGAGCAGCGCCTGCCGCGCAGCCTGGGCGAAGTGCAGGGTGCGCGGCGTGCGCACCTCGATCTCGGAGCGGATCAGCTCGCCGCTGATGCGATCGGCGAGCCGCGGCCCGGCGGCGTCGCGCAGGTTCTCGAAGCCCGGCGTCAGCTCGAGCGTCGCCGGGTCGAGGATCTGGAACTCCTCTTCGAGACCCACGGTGAAGTCGAGGGCCTCCTCGAAGCGCGCCTCGACCTCGTCGAAGTAGGCGTCAAGTGGGGGCGTCATGGCAGGCACACTGTACCCGGCCCGCGCGGGGACCGGAACCGGGAGGGGACGGCCGGCGCGCCCGGCGCGAGAGTCGACAGGCGGAGTGGGCCGGGCGGTGTGCCGGGGCGGATCGACGAGGGGCGGGCGCCCGGGGTGAACGGCCGCCCTGCGGAGACGGAACGACGAGGGGGCGGCCGCCGTCGGCGGCCGCCCCCTCGGGAAGCTCCCGCTCGCGGGCCGGGCTCACGAAGCCCCGACCAGCCCCTTGGCCACGGCGACCGCCTCGATCGCGTCCTCGGCGTAGCCGTCGGCGCCGATCTCGTCGGCCCAGGCACGGGTCGTCGGGG
>DATHSP010000238.1:0-14205 GCA_035464075.1 Thermoleophilia bacterium
GCGTCGGGTCCACGTAGAGCTCGATCGCGGTGCGCGCCCCTTCGCTGCCGTAGAGCGCGGCGGTGAAGTCGCGCGGCACGACGACGGCGACCGCGGCGTCGCCGTCGTCGACCCGCGCACGGGCCGCCGCCGCGCTCTTCACTTCCGTCACCTCGAGCACGTCCTGGAGACCCTCGCTGGTGAGGATGTCGACGAAGGTCTCACCGGCCAGGGGCGGCGGGTCGTGCATCGGCAGGCTCCCCGCAGGCCACTCGTCGGCGCTCGAAACGGCCACCTTCGTCGCCGCGATCTCGAACGAGTCGCCGCCGCCGAAGGCGAAGCCGAGCAAGCCGGCGAGGGCGAGCGGCGCGACCAGCATCATGGCGAGGCCGGGCACGTTGCGCGCCGTGCTGCGCAGGTCCTTCCAGGCGATGGCCCAGATCTTCCTCATCGCCATCCGGCTCCCGCTACGCCGCGTGGCATCCGCCGCCTCCCTCTCAGTCGCGCAGCGCGCGCCCGGTGAGGTGGAGGAAGACGAGCTCGAGGTTGGGCTCGCTCACGTTCACGGACGTGATCCGCGAGCCCCCGGCGGCCGCCTCCTCGAAGAGGTGCGGCAGCGCCGCGTTGGCGTCCTTCACGAGGAGCTCCGCGTGCTCCTCCTCGACGGCGGCACAGCTCACGCCACGCAGCGCCGACCAGCGTGCGACCATCTGCTCGAGCTCCTTGTCCACGGTGAGCTCGACCCGCGCCTCCTCGCCGACGATCTTCACCAGCTCGGCGTGCGTGCCCAGCGCGATCAGCTTGCCGTGGTCGACGATGCCGATGCGGTCGCTGAGCTCCTGCGCCTCGGCCATGTAGTGCGTCGTGTAGAGCACCGTCATGCCCTGCTCGCGCAGGTCGAGGATGCCGTCGAGGATCGAGCGCCGGCTCTGCGGGTCGATACCCACCGTGGGCTCGTCCAGGTACAGGATCCTGGGCTTGTGGAGCAGCGCGACGCCGATGTTGACGCGGCGCTTCATGCCGCCGGAGAACTTGTCGACGCGGTCCTTCTGGCGGTCGACGAGGCTGATGAGCTCGAGCACCTCGTCGACCCGCGTCTTCAACTCGGCGCCGGCGAGCCCGTACATGCGCCCCCAAAAGAGGAGGTTCTCGCGCGCCGTCATGTCGGGGTAGACGGCGATGTCCTGGGGGACGACGCCGATGACCTCCTTGACCGCCTGGGGGTCGTCGACGACCGAGTGGCCGTCGACGAGGGCGTCGCCGTCCGTGGGCCGAAGCAGGCACGACAGCATCGAGATGGTCGTGCTCTTGCCGGCCCCGTTGGGCCCCAGCAGGCTGAAGATCTCGCCGCGCTCGATGGCGAAGCTCACATCGTCCACGGCGAGCACGCCTTTGGGCGGGTCGTACTGCTTGCGGAGACCCTGGGCCTCGACGATGCTCACGCGCGCTCCTTCCGGCCGCCGCCGGGCCGCGCGCGGACCGCCGCGCACCTTGCCCGAGGGTGCACCATCCCCGCGCCTGTATACACCTGCCGAGCGGTCGAGTCACCCCCGGCGGCCGTGTGTCATCCCTCGGATAGCGAGGGCACGACCGCGCATCGCTCAGCGCTATTGACAGTCACTGTCTTTTCATGGTTACATGCAGTTGAGTCAAACATTTGAAAGGATGTGACCGTCATGTCTCTCTCGAGCACCCGTCGCTGGTGGGCCGTCGCCGCTCTCGTCCCCGCCGCCCTCGTGCTCGGCATCGACGCCACGGTCCTCGGGCTCGCCCTGCCGACCCTGGCCGCCGACCTCGAGGCGACGACCTCCCAGCTGCAGTGGTTCTTCTCGGCCTACATGCTCGCCTTCGCCGCGGCCATGATCCCCGGAGGCATGCTCGGCGACCGCTACGGGCGCAAGAGGCTGCTGCTCGCCTCGCTCGTCGTCTTCGGACTCGGGTCGATCGCCTGCGCCTACGCCCCGTCGGCGTCGGCGTTCATCGGCGCCCGCGTCCTGCTCGGCCTCGGCGCCGCCGTCGTGCTGCCGACGATGATCGGGGCACTCCTCGTGATGTTCTCCGAGGAGGAGCGCCCCAAGGCCATCGCCGCGATCATGACGGCGACGATGCTCGGGTACCCCATCGGGCCGATCCTCGGCGGCTGGATGCTGACCGAGTTCTGGTGGGGCTCGGTCTTCCTCATCAACGTGCCGGTCGTGATCGTGGCTCTGGCCGGCGTCGCCGCGCTGCTGCCCGAGTCGCGGAGCGAACTCCGGCCACGTTTCGACGTGCCCGGCATCGCCCTGTCGGCGGCCGGGCTCTCGGCCCTGACCTACGGCCTGATCCGCGCCGGGCAGGACGGCTGGAGCGACGCGCTCGCCCTGACGGCGATGGCGGCCGGCGGCGCCGTCACCGCGGTCTTCGTCCTCTGGGAGCGCCGCGCGCCCGGTCCTCTCGTCGACCTCGCGCTCTTCCGCTCGCGCGGCTTCGCGTGGGGGACCGCCCTCGCCACGCTCGTGTCGTTCACGCTGTTCGGCATCATGTTCGCCACTCCGCTCTACTTCCAGGAGGTCCTCGGCACGACCGCCCTGGGCAACGGCCTGCGGCAACTGCCGCTGGTCGGCGGTCTGATCATCGGGGCGCTCGGCGGGACCCGTCTGGCCGAACGCCTGGGGCCGCGCGTCGCGGTATCGCTGGGCTTCGCCGTGCTCGCCGGCGGCCTCGCTCTCGGCGGGTCCACGGACGCAGCCGACGGGAGCGGCTTCGCCGTGGCCTGGCTGGCCGTGTGCGGTCTCGGCATCGGGCTCGCCCTGCCGACGTCGATGGACGCGGCGCTGGGCGCCCTCAGCGCCGACCGCAGCGCCGTCGGGTCGGGGCTCGTGCAGGCGCTGCGCGGAGTGGGCGGCACTTTCGGGGCGGCCGTGCTCGGCTCGCTCCTCAGCGCCGCCTACCTCGAGCGCCTGGATGTGACCGGCCTGCCGCCGGCGGCCGCCGAGCTGGCGCGAGACGGGGTCTCCGGCGGAGTCGCCGTCGCGCGCCAGCTCGACTCGGCGGCCTTGCTCGAGAACGTGCAGGCCGCCTTCATCCACGGGATGAACGTGGCTCTCCTCGCGTGCGCGGCGCTGGCCATGGTCGGCGCCGTCGCCGCGGCCCTGCTGCTCCCACGGCACGCGGCGGCGACCGCCCGCGGCGCCGGACACGAGATAGAATCGGGGCACGATGCGGGACGCGACGGACAAGAGGCGCCAGGCGCCGCGGCGACGGTCGTCGCGCGAGAGTGAGGCGGCCGGCCGGGGTCAGTCACCGTCCGGCAGCGCCGAGCCACCGATGATCGGCCTGCGCGAGCGCAAGAAGGCACGCACACGGGCCGCGATCCAGGAGCACGCCCTGCGGCTCATCGGCGAGCACGGCTACGCGGGGACGACGGTGGAGCAGATCGCCGCCGCCGCCGAGGTCTCGCCGAGCACCTTCTTCCGCTACTTCCCCACCAAGGAAGACGTAGTGCTCTACGACGCCACCGACCCCGTGATGTTCGCCGCCTTCGAGGCGCAGCCCCCGGAGTTGCCGGCGCTCGAGGCGATCCGGCGCGCCGTGCGCGAGGTGTTCGCCCGCGTCTCCGACGAGGACCTCGAGGCACAACGCGCACGCACCAGGCTGATCCTCGCCACCCCCGAGCTGCGCGCACGCTGGATCGACGAGTACGTGCGCGGCGTCGACGACTTCAGCGCGGTCGTCGCGCGTCGCGTGGGGCGGCCCCCCGACGATCTCTCCGTGCGCACGTTCTCCGGCGCCCTCATCGGCGTGGTCCTCGCCACGTTCTTCTCGTACGGAGGCGACGAGAAGGTCGACTTCGCGAAGCTGGCCGACGACGCCGTGCGCCAGATGCAGGAGGGCTGGCACTTCTAGCCCGACGTGCCACCCGTGCCGGCCTTGGCGCGGGCGCGCGGGCCGGCGCGGGTATCCCGCGAGACCGTCCGGTGGCAGGATGACGCCGTGGACACCGACATCCTCGTCACCGTTGTCGCCGGGCTCCTGCTCGCCGCCGCCGTCGTGGGCACGGTCTACCCGGTCCTGCCCGGCAGCCCGCTGGCCATCGGCACTCTCCTCGTATGGGGGTGGGTGCTCGGTTCGACGGCGTCGTGGACGGCCGCCGCGACCGGTGCGCTGCTCGCGGCGGCCGGCTGGGCGGCCAGCGCCGTCCTGACCGGCCGCACGCTCAAGCGGCAGCAGGTGCCGGGTCGCTCCATCGTCGTGGCGATGGCGGCCGGCATCGTCGGCCTGTTCGTCATCCCCTTCTTCGGTCTCTTCATCGGCTTCGCCGCCGGGCTTCTGCTGAGTGAGCTCGCCCGCCGCCGCGACCTGCGCGCCGCCCTCGACTCGAGCCTCGAGTCGCTCAAGGCGATGGGGCTGGGGATCCTCATCGAGTTCGGCATGGTCTGCCTCGCCGCGTCTGTGTGGACCATCGGCGTGGCGACCCACTTCGCGACGCGGTAGGCTGCCGGCGTCATGGGCCACGCATCGTTCGCACGCGGCGAGTACCGCGCCCTGGCCGAGCGTCTGGGGCGCGGGCCGGTCGCCATGGTCGAGCCCGCCGACCCGGCGGCCCGGCGGGCCTGGCGTGACATCCTCGAGATCCTGTTCTCACCGGAGGACGCGGCGCTGGCGGCGCTCCTGCCCGTCGTCCCCACCGCTGTCGACGGGCTGACCCGCCGCACCGGCCTGAGCGAGGAGGGCCTGCGCGCGCGGCTCGGCGCGATGGCCGACAAGGGGCTGGTGCTCGACCTCCGGGACCGGCGCACCGGCGAGACCGTGTACATGCTCGCGCCCCCCGTCGTCGGCTTCTTCGAATTCTCGATGATGCGTCTCGACGACGGATTGCCGAAGGCGCGGCTGGCCAGGGCCTACGAGGCCTACGTGATGGCGGACACCGAGTTCCTCGAGGAGGTCTCCCGGGGCGCCACCGTCGTCGGCCGCACGCTCGCGTACGAGGCGGCGCTCGGCGAGGACCTCGTGCCCGAGTTGATCGACTGGGAGCGCGCCGCAGCGTACGTGGAGGCGGCCGACCTCGTCAGCGTCACCAACTGCTTCTGTCGCCACGCGGCCGAGCACCTCGGCACCCGCTGCGACAACCCTCTGGAGACCTGCATGAGCCTGGGCACGGCCGCCAGTTTCCTCATCCGCCACGACCTGGCCAGGCCGATCAGCCGCGAGGAGGGCCTCGAGCTCCTCGCGGCCTCGCGCGAGAACGGCCTCGTCCACATCGCGGACAACGTGCGGCAGGAGATCAGCTACATCTGCAACTGCTGCGCCTGCTGCTGCCACGAGCTCCACTCGGCCCAGGTGGGGCTGCCGGTCGTGCAGCCGAGCGGCTTCCAGCCCGCGCGCGCGGAGGAGCGCTGCACCGGCTGCGGCCGCTGCGTGCGCGCCTGCCCCGTGCGGGCGATCTCCCTGGTGCCGCGGAGCATGCGGCGGGACGACGGGAGCGAGCCCTCGAAGCGCCTGCTCAGTCACATCGACCTCGAGCGCTGCCTCGGCTGCGGGGTGTGTGTCGACGTGTGCCGCGAGAGCGCCCTCCGGATGGAGCGCCGCCCGCGACCGCCCCACGTCCCGCTGAACTCCGTCGAGGCCGTCACCCGGCGGATGCTGGAGCGGGGCCGGCTGGCCGATCTGCTCGTCGACGGCACGGCAGGGCGCGGACCCGCCTTCGCCAACGCCGTCCTCACGGCCTTGCTCTCGCTGCCGCCCGCGGAGCGGCTCCTCGCGAGCGAGCACCTGCAGTCGCGCTTCGTCCGCTTCGTGCTCTCGCGGCGGCAGATGCCCTGACCGGGCGCCGCAGCCGCCACGGGCCTCACCGACCGCAGGCCTGAGCGACTGCCCGGCAGCGTCCGCGGCGCGAGCGGAAGGGCTCGGCGGAGCGGCCCTGGTGTGAGCGGCGCGAGCCCTGTCGTGATAGTGTGCCGTTACCGGCCGGTCAGCCCGGTCGGCATCCGTCGATACCACTTGGAGGACGCCGTGCTCATCGCTGCCGAATGGACCCTCGGGTCGATGCTCTGGACCATGCTGGTCTTCTTCTTCTGGATGATGGCCATCTGGATCTTCATCTCGCTGTTCGCCGACATCCTCCGCCGCAACGACATCTCCGGGTGGGCCAAGGGCGGATGGATCTTCCTGCTCTTCGTGCTGCCGTTCCTCGGGGCCCTCATCTACATCATCGCGCGGCCCAAGATGACCGAGCAGGACAAGGAGATGATCGAGAAGGCTCAGGAGGCCCAGCGCCGCGTCGCCGGCTACTCCGCCGCCGACGAGATCGAGAAGCTCACCAAGCTCCGTGACTCCGGGGCCATCACGGCCGAGGAGTTCGAAGAGATGAAGCGCAAGGCGATGCTCCCGGTCTGACGCACCGGGAGCGCCTCGGCGCTCGCGTCTGACGCCCCGGGGCGGCCGGCCGGTACGGCCGGCCGCCCCGGGGCGTCTCGTCGTCCGGCCCCTCTGTCTAGACGCACGTCCTAGCTACCGTGTGCCCGTCGCGGTCGATGATGGTGAGTAGGACCGTGCAGCGGTAAACCTCGGGTGCGAAGCAGAAGGGAGACGGCATCTTGGACCACCTGGTCGCCTTCAGTCTGAGGGACGTCGTCTCCATGGGCTTCGAGGCGCGGTGCGTCGGGCCCGACGGCAGCCGCTACCTCTGGCACGGCGAGTCCGGACTGCGCGTGGACACCCGCACGGGCTTCACGTCGCTCGTGACCGATCCCACGACGCTCCCCCAGTCGCTCTGGTTCCCGACCAGACTCGGGGTCGCGGAGCTCGACAGGATCCACGGCGGGGGGAGCTGACGGCGATGCCGTGGCGGCCGAGCCGGGGCCACTGGAGGATGAGCGGGAGCGCGCCCGTGACGGCGACGCAGGTCGCCGCCAGGCTGGCGCGGCTCGAGGTCATCGACGACCTCCGCTATCGCGAGGTCCACGTCGAGGCCGACGCCGTCGACGTGACTCCATGCCACGACACCGCGGCCGACGCCTTCTTCCGCTTCTACCGGCTGCGGCCGGTCGGCTGGTCGCCCGTGCACCCTGCGTGTGACGTCGGGCTCCCGGCGGAGTGGAAGAGCGAGCCGATCCCTATCCCGCGTCACGCCCACGAGGGCTTCAACGGCGGTCTCGCGCGCGTCGAGACCGAGTTCGCCGTCCGCTCCTTCCTCTGCCGTGTGGAGAAGGACATCGACGCCCTGCTGCTGCACGCCGAGGAACGCGCGCGGGAGCGGGAGCGAGCGCGGCGCTAGCCTCGCCCGCGTACGAGCGGCCGGGGGCGGCGGCAAGCGGGCCCGAAGACGCAGCGGGGGGTCTACGGCGTGGGGGCGGCGTCCGCGGCGGCAGTGCGAGCCACACGAAGGGCGAGCGCCATGATCGTGTAGCTGGGGGGCTTGCCGAGCGACCGCGGCAGCAACGAGGCATCGGCGACGTAGACGTTGCGCGGCAGGCGCGGGTCGTGCAGGGTGCGCGCCGTCTCCGTTGTGAGGGGTAGCGTGCCTCCCGGATGCCCCGCGTTCAGCGTGCCGAGGAACACCTCCCCAGGGTCCACCCCACTGTGCGCGAGGACCTCACGACACACGTCGACCGCCTCGCGCAGCCGGCTCCGGTCGGTGCCCGTGAGGCCCTTGCGCACCCGGCTCGCCGACACCGATCCCTGCTCGGTGTCGGCGAGCTTGATCATCAGGGGGAGGATCTCGGCGCCCGGCCGCCGCCAGCGCGCGTCGAAGTAGTAGCTCAGATGGTCGAAGTACGGCGAGATCACGTAGTGCTCCGTCTCGACGTAGAACGGCATGGGGATCTCGCCGTCCTGGTGCGCTTCCGGCAGCGGCCCGGCCACGCACAGCACCGGATCGACGAAGAGCCGCGGCTCCGTCGCGATGCCCGAGCGTTCGAGCAGTCTCGGCGTCCCCAGCCCGCCGGCGGCCACGACGACCAGATCGGCGCGGATGAGCTCGCGGCGACCGCCCCCGTGCACGATGACTCCGGTCGCCCGCCCGCCTTCGAGGGCCAGCCGCTCGGCCCGCGTCCCGGTCATCACCCTCGCGCCATCTGCCGCGGCGTCGGTGAGGAAGCGACGCGCGTCCCACTTGGCGCCGTGACGGCAGCCCAGGATGCAGCGCCCACAGCCGCGACAGCGGGAGAGGTCGACCAGCTTGGGCATGACCTGCGGCCGCAGGCCGAGCTGCTCGCAGGCGGCGTGGAGGGCCCGCGTCGACGGCCGCCAGCGGTCGGTGTGGTCCGTCGCGCGCGGCACGAGCGCCTCGAGCTCGTCGAACTCGGGGCCCAGGTCGAGGCCGACGCCGGTGAGCGCGCCGTCGAGACGCAGCCCGTTGCCGGTCGTCAGCGTGGTCGTGCCGCCGGTCGCCACACCGTAGACGATCGGCATGCGGCCTGCGCCCATGACGACGCGCATGGGGCGGAAGAGAGCGCTGATGAGGCGCTCGTCGACCAGGAGGCGCGAGGCGCGCAGGCGCGCCAGGCGGTCGAGGTCCGCCGTGAAGGGGCGAAAGGCTCGTCCGGCCTCGAGAACGAGCACCTGCGCACCGGCCTTCGCGAGCTCGCGCGCGGCCGTCGCGCCGCCGGCGCCGCTACCTACGACGATCGCGCGCATGATCCCGGCCTGGAGAGTGTCGCGACACAGGTCGAGGCTCCCTCGGTGATGCGCCGTTCGAAGCGAAGCTCGCAGCCGCCCGTCAGACCGGCGGTGATGCCCTCGTCCACGGCGCTCACGACCCGGCACACCGACACGTCGTACACGCGGCTGAAGAGGCAGCTCGAGACCTCGATCCTCGTGGCGCTCCGCGCGCGAAGATCGATCTGGAGCTGCCGGTACAGCACCCTGAGCGCGCGAAGCGCCTCGTCGTGCGAGCGCACGCCGAGGCGCCGCCGCAGGCGCCGCCCGAGGTCGTCGGCGTGGCGCCGCAGGTCGTCGCGCACGACCGCGTCACGCCCCGCCTCGGCGGCCAGCGCCGCCTGATCGGCGGTGAAGCGCGCGAACTGGTCGAGGCGGTCCGCGTAGCACCGGCCGCGCCACGGCGGGCGCGGGCAGCCGAAGCCGGCCGCCGCCGCGTCCGCCAACTCGTCGAGGCCGCGGCGGCGCAGTGGCAGCGGGACGCAGCGCTCGGCCACAGCCAGCCGCAGACTCATCCTCGGCCCGGCGCTTCGCCGGCCCCCGTGCCGGCGACCCGCACGCCCACCCAGTAGACGAGCAGGGCGATGGCGCCGTCGAGGGCGAAGTTGGCGAGGTAGGCGAAGTACTGCTCGTGGACGACGAAGAGCACGATGGAGAGCAGCGCGCTCGCCGCCTTCGCGTGCACGAGCACGGTCGCGTAGGCACGCTCGCCGGGGCGCCGCGCCATGCGCGTCGCAAGCAGCGTGACGACATACATGTAGGCCACGGCGAGGACGAGGTACAGGCTGTGGCCCGCTCGCGGCGCATCGGGCAGGCCGAGTCGCGCCCCGATCGCGTTGAGGGCACCGAGCACGTCCCCTGGGATGGACAGGAAGAGGAGGCCGACAAGGGCGAAGCTCACGGCGAGGCCGTAGCCGACGAGTCGCACGAGACCGTCGCTCCCGCTCACCGGCGCCGGCCTTCGCACTCGCCGAAGCTCCCCATCAGTGCCCCCTGTCGCCGTACAGTCGCCGATCGAACGCCGGCCGCGGCTCCGGCCGGCAGCGCGAGAGCACCTCCAGCGTCCGCTTGCGGTCGAGGAGGCGGTCGCCGCCGGCGACCTCCTGGAGCAGCCGGTAGTGACGATTCACCCAGCAGCCATCGGCGGAGGAGGTGCGCGAGCGCATCTCGGCGACGAGGTCGCCGAGGAGCCGCTCGCGCACGTTGCCGAAGCTCATCGGCATGAAGACGCACGGACCGACCTCGCCGAACGCGTCGACGTAGACCATCTTGCCGCCCGAGTTGCAGCCGAACGTCTCGGCCCCCTCGAAGTGCCCCAGGTAGTTCACGGTCATGCCGCGACGCCCGCGGCCGCGGTTCCACTCATCCTGCAGGGCGCAGATCCGCAGCCGGTCTTCCTCCCGAAAGACCTGGCCCTCGCTCCAGAAGGCCTCGACAGACGGCTTGACCTCGCTCAGCCAGGCCTCGTGGACGTGCAGGCTCTCGAGAAACTCGAGCAGGCGGGGCACCTCGTCCCGGGCCAGCATCTCGCGCGAGACGACGGACGAGACACCGACGTGCAGTCCGTCGACGCCGCGGAACGTTTCGAGCGCCTCCAGCGCGAGCGCGAACGCCCCCGGGTAGCGGCGGTTGGCGTCGTGGACCGCCGCATCCCAGTGATCCAGGCTCACGCAGACCGAGAAGAGACCCGCGGCCGCGAGTTCGCGGGCGAGGGCGGGCGTGAGCCCGGAGCCGGTCGTGAAGAGCTTGACCGCGCAGCCGTCGGCGGCGCGCTCGACGACCCGGACGATCTCGCGGTTGAGCAGCGGCTCGCCGCCGGTGAGACCCAGCCAGACGACGCCCATCGCCTTGAGCTGGTCGATGGTCTCGAGGATCGTGGCGTTGTCCATGCGCCGGCCTCGGCGCTGGGCGTTGTAGCAGTAGAGGCAGTTCTGCGGGCAGGCGTTGGTGAGTCCGATCTGCGCGTGCGAAGGACCGGGGACGCGGTCCACCAGGTGCAGCCTGGCGAAGCGCGCGTAAGCCTGGCTGTTCAGGGGCGGCAGGTGCGAGTGCACGATCCAGTGGCCGCCCACCTTCTTGACCGGGAAGCGGCGCAGGTAGCGGATCATGAAGGCGTTGACCCCGGGCTTGACGCGCAGCAGCGCCGGAGCCGAGACGACCGAACCCGCCAGAGTGACCGCGAGCGGCAGCACTGCCGGGGGCCGCTCCCCGCTGTCAGTGCTCACGCGCCTGTCCAGTGCACTGGGACTCCCGCTCCGGTGTACTCCTCGGACCGCAGTGCGACGACGCCACCAGGGCGCTCTCCGAGGCGTCTTCGCCTCTGCATGGTAACCCGAAAACGGCGCTACGGCGGCGGCCGCCCTGGGCGGCCGCGCGCAAGCGTGCCACACCCGGCGGCGCGACGGCGCCCCGGCGGCGCGCCCTGTGCTATCCTCGCCCGCGTGAGCAGCCCGACCCCAGCCCCGCCCGAGCGCGGCGACTTCATCCGTGAGATCGTCGCCGCCGACCTGCGCGAGGGCCGGCACGAGACGGTCGTCACCCGCTTCCCCCCCGAGCCCAACGGCTACCTGCACATCGGCCACGCCAAATCGATCTGCCTGAACTTCGGCATCGCCCGGGAGTTCGGCGGCCACTGCAACCTGCGCTTCGACGACACGAACCCGATGAAGGAGGAGCAGCGGTACATCGACGCCATCGAGGCCGACGTCCGCTGGCTGGGCTTCGACTGGGGCGAGCGCCTGTACTTCGCGTCCGACTACTTCGAGCAGCTCTACGAGTGGGCCGTCCACCTCGTCAGGGCCGGCAAGGCCTACGTTGACGACCTCAGCGCCGACCAGATCCGCGAGTACCGCGGCACGCTCACCGAGCCCGGCCGGCCGAGCCCGTGGCGCGACCGGCCGGCCGACGAGAGCGTCGACCTCCTCGAGCGCATGCGCGCCGGCGAATTCCCCGACGGTGCGCGCGTGCTGCGCGCGCGCATCGACATGGCCGCCGGCAACTTCCACATGCGCGACCCCGTCCTGTACCGCATCCTCCACGCCGAGCACCCGCGCACGGGCATCGCCTGGTGCATCTACCCGAGCTACGACTTCGCGCATGGGCAGTCCGACGCGATCGAGGGCGTCACGCACTCACTGTGCTCCCTCGAGTTCAAGGACCACCGCCCGCTCTACGACTGGCTCGTTGAGAACCTGCCCGTGCCCTCGCGCCCTCGGCAGTACGAGTTCGCGCGGCTCAACCTCACGCACACCGTGCTCTCCAAGCGCTTCCTCCTGCGCCTCGTCAACGAGGGGCGCGTGCGCGGCTGGGACGACCCGCGCATGCCGACCATCTCGGCCCTGCGCCGGCGCGGATTCCCCGCCGAGGGCATCCGCGACTTCGCGACGCTGGTCGGCGTTGCCAAAGCTGACAACGTCGCCGAGGTCGAGATGCTCGAGCACGCAGTGCGCGGCGTGCTCAATCGCACCGCGCCGCGCCGCTTCGGCGTGCTCGACCCCCTCAAGGTCGTCATCGAGGACTACCCCGAGGGGCAGGTCGAGGAGATGGAGGTCCCCAACAACCCGGAGGACCCGGGCGCCGGCAGCCGCGCGGTGCCGTTCGGCCGCGAGGTGTGGATCGAGCGCGGCGACTTCATGGAGGAGCCGCCGCGCAAGTTCTTCCGCCTCGCACCCGGCCGCGAGGTGCGGCTGCGCTCGGCCTACTTCGTGACCTGCACCGACGTGGTGAAGGACGCGGAGGGCCGGGTCGTCGAGTTGCGTTGCACGCACGACCCGGCCACCCGCGGCGGCGACGCTCCCGACGGCCGCCGCCCCAAGGCGACCCTCCACTGGGTCTCGGCCGCCCACGCCGTGCCGGCGGAGGTGCGGCTCTACGAGCACCTCTTCCTGAGTCCGCACCCCATGAGCGGCGACCGCGACCCCTTCGACGACCTCAACCCGGAGTCGGAGACCGTGCTGCGCGGCTGCGTCGTCGAGCCCTCACTCGCCGAGCTGCCGGTCGGCGAGACCGTGCAGTTCGAGCGCCTCGGCTACTTCTGCCCCGACCCCGACTCGGGCCCGGACGCGCTCGTCTTCAACCGCACACTCGGCCTGCGCGACACCTGGGCGAAGCTGCAGGCGCAGGGGCGGGCCGGCAAGGCTTGAGTCCGGACCGCCGCCCGACGACCCCCGTGAGCGGCCCTCAGTACACGTGCCCCAGCACGAAGGATTGCACGCTGTCTCCCACGATGTAGGCGTTGACGCCGTTGGTGAAGACCGCCATCGGCTCGTAGTCCGAGGCTGGTGACTCCGGCCAGATGCAGCGCCAGTTCGTCCCGCCGATCGAGATGCGCTCCGTGAGGACCTGCACACCGGTGGAGTCACTCGCCGTGCCTGTGAGCAGCACGCCGCCCTGGCCGTCCTTGGCCATGTGGGTGATGCCGTCGCCGGTGTCGTCGACGGTACGGTCGCGAAGCTCGCCCGTCGGGCTGTAGACGGCCCAGAAGCGGTCGACGGTCTCCAGGCTGGTCGAGCCCCCGCAGATGATGTCTCCGCCCGGCAGCACCTCGAGATCCCGGAAGATCTGGCCGGACTCGGCGCTGATGTCGCTCCCGGCCTCCGCCACGACGAAGAGTCGCGTTCCGGCCGCCGTGTAGGCGAGGAGCAATCCGTCGTAGCCGGTGGCGACGCTCTCGGTGCGGCCCGCAACGTAGACTCCGCCCCCGGGCCGCGCTCTCAGCGAGGTCGCCGTGTCGTAGGCGTTTGCGGTGCCGTTGTAGCGCCTCGTCCACAGACGATCGCCGGCCTTCGAGTACTTGACGAGGAACGCGTCCATGCCGTTCGTCGCCGACTCGCTCGTGCCGGCCACGTAGACGTTGCCGGCCGAGTCGACGAGCATCTTCGCAGGCGAGTCGGCCAGGTGAGCCGGGCTGTCGTAGCGCCGCACGTAACGCTGCGTGCCGTCGGCCTTGTAGCTGATGATGACCCAGTCGTCGTCGCTGGTCGGTGTGCCGCTGCTGCCTACCACAGTGACGTTGCCGTCACCGTCGACGGCGACGCCGTGGGCCCACTCGTCGAGGCGCGCGCCCGAGTCGTAGGCCCGCGTCCAGAGCCGGTCGCCGGCCGAATCCCAGCGCACGAGCACGAGATCGAGGTCGCCGCGCAAGCTCTGTCGAACGCCGGCGGTGTAGATGGCCGTGCCGCGAGCGGCGATCGCACAGCCCTGGTCTGTGCGCTGGGCAGGACCGTCATAGAGGCGCTCCCACCGCAGAGCGCCGTCAACGTATTTCGTGAGACTGAGGTCGATCGATGAGTCGCCGGACCGCAGCCCTGTCACGTAGACGGTACGCGGCGCTGTGGCGACACCGTCGTGGTTCCCTCCCCAGGCGCCCGTCTGCGCCCAGGTCGGGGTGATGACGAGTGGAAGTGACGCCTCGACGCTCTCGAGCACCACAGGGGCGTCCTGCACGAAGGCATCTCCGGCCGCCTCGGCCGCGCCGGAGGGCCAAGCCCCCGCGGCCATGAGTGCACCGAGTGCCGCCACAGACAGCAGGGCACCCAGCAGGAGGAAGAGACGGCGACTCGGACGCCGCACGGCTGACGCTGGTCCCAT
>DATHSP010000239.1:0-9121 GCA_035464075.1 Thermoleophilia bacterium
AGCGCCTCCTTCGCCGAGCCCATGGCCATGGTCGCCCTCGCCAAGGCCGCCGACCGGCGCGCCTACACGTTCGACGGGCTCGCCTTCGTGAACTCGATCGCCGGTCTCGGCGGGTCGCCTTCGTGGACGACCTGGTGGCTCTACCAGGTGAACGGCTGGAGCCCCGACTTCGGCGCCCACGAGCTCGCCACCGTGACGGGCGACAAGGTCGTCTTCTTCGAGGTGTCGTCCGCGGCGCCGTGGACGAACAAGCAGCTCGTCGTCACCGCCTCGCCGCGCGGCGTGCGCCCTGGCGAGCCGATCACCCTCACCGTGCGCGAAGACGATCTCGCCAAGTTCAACGACCGCGCCTCCTTCGACCGCTGGGGCCCGAACCCCGACGGGATGACCGAGGAGGAGATCGCCGCCTACATCGAGACGCTTGCCGACTCCCCCCTCTCGGCCGGGGCCACGCTGCACGTCGGCAACCGCGTGTACGAGCTCGGCGCGCCCGACCACGACGACGGGACCATCACCCTCACCGACCTGCCGAACGGGACCTACAGCGTCTGGGCCGAGAAGCCCTGGGACACGGAGTACAACTACGTCCGCGCGGCCGAGACCCTGATCGACGTCGGCCCGGGGGCGACGATGACGAAGGTCGCCGTGAGGCCGAATCCCTACGTCGCGAAGCGCGTGATGTACGTGACGTTCCTGCTCAGTAAGAAAGCCGACGTGGGCATGAAGATCTACAACGCCGTCGGCCAGCGCGTCGCCACGGTCAAGGCGAAGACCCTTTACGCGGGCACCCGGACGCTCAAGTGGGACGGCGTGCGCAGCGCCCCCCTGACCACCAAGCTCACCATCAAGCTCCGCGCCGTCGACACGTGGGGCCGTGTGACGACCAAGTCGGTGACCGTCAAGGTCGCCAGTTGAGTCGGCGCCCGCGGTCGTCGTCGCGCCTGTGATGAGAGGGGTGCTCGCGGTCGTCGCGCTGCTGGCCCTGGCCGTCCTCCCGGCCGGGTGCTCGGGTACGTCATCGAACGAGGGCCAGGCGGCGACCGCGGGCCGCCCGCCCACGGCGACCGAGGTCCGTCTCGTGATCACCCGCGACTACGGCGCCTCTCTCCTCAAGGACGTGCTCGTCGTACCCGGGGGCGGCACCGACGTGATGCGTGTGCTGGCCGAGAACGCCGAGGTGTCGAGCGGCTACGGCGGCGGCTTCGTCGCCGGCATCGACGGGCTCGAGTCGACCTACGGCGGCGCGTCCTCGGCCGACGCCGCCGACTGGTTCTACTGGGTCGACGGCGCGCTCGCCGACATCGGCGCTGGGGACTTCGCCCTCGACGGCGGCGAGACCGTGTGGTGGGACTACCACCGCTGGGCCGGGGCGATGTTCGCCCCGACGGCCGTCCACGCCTTCCCCGTGCCCTGGGCCGGCCGGCCGCTACCCGTCACGGGTGACGGGGAGATCGCCGGCCTCGACGAGTGGGCGCCGACCGTCGGGCTCGAGCTCGGGCAGCGCCGGGACCTCGCCGCCGGCAGGCCCCCGGACGGCCTCGTCGTCTGTACGGCGGCCGAGGCCGCGGCGACGCCTTGGCTCGCCGGGCTGATCTCCGGCGAGGCCGGCGCGCCGCTCATCGCGGTCGACGGCGGGACGCTCTCGGCCCTCGGCACGGACGGCCCCCGGGCGGCCGCCACGGCCGCCGTCCTCGCGCTCCCCAACGCCGACGACCCCGCACACCCCCTGCTGCTGCTGGTGTTCGCCGACACTGCGGCGGCCGGCGATGCCTTCCGCCTGCTCACGCCGGCGAGCCTCGGCGCCCGGCTGGCCGCGGCCGTCGTCGACGGCGCCGTCGTGCCGCTCCCTCTCGAGGCGGCGCCGTGATCGGCGGGCGGCTCAGCGCCGAGCCCGCCACGGCGCCCGCCGGCGGCGGGCTCCCCGTGAGCGGCCCGACCTCAGGTGGGGCGACGGGCCCCCACGGGGCGACGGAGTCCGTCGTCGTGACGCGGCGCACGGTCCGTCGCCGCGCCCGCGAAGCGGCTCCGCGGGGGCTGGCCAGGCTGCGCCCGGGCGTCTGCCTCGCCTTCATCGCGGCGCTGGCCGTCGCCGGCCTGGCCCTGGCCAATCCCGTCCAGGTCGCCGTCCTGCTCGCCGTCACCCTGCTCGCGCTCTGGGCGAGCGGCGCGCTGCGCGCGGCCGTCCCGTATCTGCGCGTGGCCCTCTACGTCGGCGCCTTCCTCGCCCTCCTCAACCCGATCTTCAGTCGCGGCGGTCTCGACGTGCTCTGGGAGACGACGCTCGGGCCCCTCTCCGTGAAGGTCACCGTCCAGGGCATCGCCTTCGGCATCACCAGCGCCCTGCGTCTCGCGACCGTGACCCTCGCCTTCGCCCTCTTCACGCTGGTCATCGACCCCGACGAGCAACTCGGTCTGCTCAGCCGCCTGTCCTTCAGGTCCGGCCTCGTGCTCTCGCTGGCGGCGCGCCTCTTCCCGGTCCTCTCGCGCGACGCGGCGCGCCTCGCCGACGCCCAGCGGTCCCGCGGCGTCGAGCTCGACCGCGGGCGGCGGCGCGAACGCGCCGCCGCCCGCGTGCCCCTCCTCGCCGCCCTGCTCACCCGCAGCCTCGAGCGCGCCGTCGACGTGGCCGCCTCGATGGAGGCCCGCGCCTACGGCAGCGGCGGCCGCTCCCGCTGGGTGCGGCGGCGGCGCTGGACGGCCGCCGACGTTGTGACCGCGGCGGCGGCCGCGGTGGCCGGCGTGGCCCTGGTCGGCGGCCTCGTGACCGGCACCTTCGCCTACGACTTCTTCCCTCTCCTCGACGACCCGTGGGCGATGCTCGCGAGCGGCTGGTGGCTCGCCCTCTCGCTGGCCCTCGCCGCCCCCCTGGTGGTGACGCGACCGTGGCGGAGATAGCCCGCTTCGACCGCGTCACGTACACGTACCCCGGCGCGCCGCGAGCGGCGCTCGAGGACGTCTCGCTGCGCATCGACCCGGCCGAGGTCATCCTCGTGATCGGCGGCTCGGGCAGCGGCAAGTCGACCCTGCTCCGCTGCCTCAACGGTCTGGTCCCCCACTTCCACGGCGGCGTGTTCGCCGGCCGGGTGACGGTCGACGAGTACGACACGCGCGAGGCCCGGCCGCACGACCTCGCGCGCCGGGTCGGCCTCGTCTTCCAGGACCCGGAGAGCCAGTCGGTCATGACGACCGTGGAGCGCGAGATCGCCTTCGGCCTGGAGAACCTCGGCGTCGAGAGCCGTGCCATCACGCGCCTCGTCGAGGAGGCGCTGATCTCGCTGGGTCTGTCGCACCTGCGTCACGCCACGCTGGCGACACTGTCGGGCGGCGAGCTCCAGAAGGTGGCGCTCGCCGCCGTCATCGCCACGCAGCCGCACCTCCTGCTGCTCGACGAGCCGACCTCCCAGCTCGACCCGGTCGGCTCCGAGGAGCTGCTCGCGGCCGTGCGCCGGCTCTCCGAGGACACCGGCGCCACCATCGTCCTCGCCGAGCACCGGGTCGAGCGCTGCCTTCACCTCGCGACCCGGGTCCTCTACCTCGAGTCGGGCCGCGTCGCCGTCGACGCCAACCCCCAGGAGTTCGCGCGCTGGGCGATCCACGGCCACCGCGAACTGCTCCCGCCGGTGGCGCGTCTCTTCGCCCAGAGACTGAACGGGCAGGCGGCCGGCCACGCTGGCGACGGCCGCCTGCCGATGACCGTCAAGGACGCGCGTCACATGCTGGACGTGATCGAGGACGACACACCCCATCGCCTGCCTCACGAGACGCCCTCCACCGACGGCGAGATCGTGCTCGAGACGCGACGCCTGCGCGTCGGGTACGACCCCGACGTCGCGCTGCTCGACGAGGTCGGGCTCACGCTCCGTCGCGGCGAGCTCGTCGCGCTCATGGGCGAGAACGGCGCCGGCAAGTCGACGCTCGTGCGGCACTTCAACGGCCTGCTCCGCCCCCTTGCCGGCACAGTGACCCTCCTCGGTCGCGACGTAGCGACCCTGTCGGTCGCCGAGGCGGCGCGGGGTTGTGCCCTGCTCGGCCAGAACCCGGGCGACTACTTCGTCAAGGACACGGTGGCCGAGGAGATCGACCACACCCTGGACGCCCTCGGTTTCGAGGGGCCGGAGCGCAGCGGCAAGGCGACCCGCATCGTCGCCGAGCTCGAGCTCGCCGGCCTGCTCGCGCGCGACCCGCGCGAGCTCTCGGGCGGCGAGCGTACGCGCGTCGCGCTCGCCGCCGTGGCCTGCGGCGAGCCCGCCCTGCTCGTCCTCGACGAGCCCACGCGTGGCATGGACCCGGGTCACAAGGTCGAGCTCGCGCGTCTGCTGCGCGGGTGGACCGCGTCCGGACGCTGCGTGCTACTGGTCACGCACGACGTCGAGTTCGCCGCCCGCGCCGCGACGAGAGTCCTCGTGCTCGGCGACGGGGGCGTGCTCGCCGACGGCCCTGCCGACGAGGTCCTGAACGGCTCGCTGTTCTTCTCCACCCAGGTCAATCGCCTGCTGCGTCACGCGCTGCCGGGCGTCCTCCACGAGGACGAGATCGGATGGGGGGGCACGCTCCAGTGAGCCGCCTGTCGATCGCCGGCCGCGCGGCGGCGGCCGTGCCCGGGCCCCGCCTCTCCACCCTGACCGTGGTCGGGCTGCTCGCCGTCGCTCTCTCCCTCGCGGTCTGGTCGGCCTTCGCCCCCGACACCGTCGACTGGAGCCTGACGAGCCTTCTCATCGTCCTCGCCCTCGTGGGCGCCATGCTCGTCGGCTACGGCGCCCGCGGCGTCGCCGCCCAGGAGCTCTCGCTGGTCGCCGCCCTCGCCGCGCTGGCGACGGCGAGCCGCGTGCTCTTCGCCTCGCTGCCCAACGTGAAGCCGGTGACCTTCATCGTCCTCGTCTCGGGCGTCGCCCTAGGCCCGGGCGCCGGCTTCATGGTCGGTGCCACGTCGGCCCTGGTCTCCAACCTCTTCTTCGGCCAGGGACCGTGGACGCCCTGGCAGATGCTCGGCTGGGGCCTGGTCGGCGCGGTCGGCGGCCTCCTCGGAAGGGGTGGTCGCCGCCCCGGCCGCTGGGAGCTGGTCGTCGTCGGGGGGCTGCTGGCCCTGGCCTTCGACTGGCTGTTGACGCTCTGGATGTTCCTCGCCTTCACCGCGAGGACGTGGCCGGCCCTTCTCGCGCTCTACGCGCAGGGCCTGCCGTTCGACCTCGCACACGTCGCCGCGACCTGCCTCTTTGCTGGCATTTTCGGCGTCAAGGCTGTTACCATTGTGGCTCGGTTCCGCGCCCGGACCCGCGTCACCTTCGTGGGACTGGAGGACCAGGGATGCTGAGAAAGACGGGGCTACTCCTCACGCTCGCCGTCACGGTGATGCTGCTCGCGCCGGCGGCGGCCTCGGCCGCGCGCCTCGCCCACGTGACGCGCGGCCTCGACTACCTCCACGCCAAGCAGAGCGCCAGCGGAGGGTTCCAGGACCCGTTCTACACGCCCTGGTGCATCCTCGCCATCCGCGCCGCCCAGGAGAACGTGACCGCCGACGCCTGGACCATCGACGGCAAGAACCCGTTCACCTACATCAACGGGCTCAACCACCCCGCCGTCGCCGCCTCGGGCACGGTCAGCAACATTCCCTCGTACTACTCGAAGACGATCCTCGCCTACGTGGCCGCCGGCAAGCGCGACCGCATCTACGCCGCCGGCGCGCCCCCGGTCGACCTCCTGGCCAAGCTCTACGAGTACCGCCAGCCCGACGGCCACTTCTCGCTCGCGGTTTCCAACCCCGACGCCGCCGCCGTCAACACGACGATCTGGGCGATCCTCGCCATGAACGCGGCGGGCGTCACCGGCGACCGCCTCGACATGGCTGTGGCCTGGCTTCGCGACCGGGCGCTCGACAACGGCGGCTTCCCCAGCGAGGCCGGCCGGCCGGCCGACGTCGACGACACGGCGGCCGCGATCCAGGCGCTGCTCGCCGGCGGAGTGTCCGTCGACGCCGACGTGATCCAGAACGCCCTCGGCTTCCTGCGCGGCGCGCAGCGCGCCGACGGCGGCTTCCCCAACTTCCTCACCGACGGCTACAGCTATGCCGAGTCGACCGCCTGGGCGATCCAGGCGATCTCGGCGGTCGGGCAGGACCCCGCCGCCTGGACCGTGGGGGACAACAACCCCGTCAAGGCCCTCAAGGCGCTCCAGCCCGTACCGGGCCCGGGGTACTTCGAGCACCGCAGCGGCAAGGTGGCCACGCCGCTGCTGACCACACCCCAGGCGATCATCGCCCTCTCTGGCGCGGCCGTCGGTGACGGGGTCAACACCTCGTTCGACGTGTTCCCCCGCAAGCTCCCGACGCTCGTCACCCCGATGGTGTTCAAGCCCCAGGTGAGCGGCATCAAGCCGGCCGCCGACGCCAAGCTGACGAGCAGCACGGTGACGTTCTCGGCCTCGTACGTCGACGGCGCCGGCGGCACCGGCATCGCCGCCGGCGGGGTGCGCATCTTCGTCGACGGCGTCGAGCGCACCAAGTCGGCGACCGTGACCAGCTCGTCGATCGTTCTCAAGCTGACCGGAGTGCCCAACGGCACCCACCGCTGGGAGCTCCGCGTCGCCGACCGCTCGGGCAACGTCACCCAGCGCATCCGCAGCTTCACCGTCTCCGTGTACACACCGTCGGTCACGCCGACCTACACGCCGCCGACCTACACGCCGCCCAGCTCGTCGGGCACGTACCCGACCACACGGCCGACGCCGACGACGACGCTCTACCCGTCCCCGACGCCTTCGGTCACGGCCTCCCCCGGCGCCGACCTGACCGGCGTCCCTTACGGCGACGCGGTCACCGGCACCCCGGTCACCACCGGCTCGCCGAGCCCCGGGCCGAGCACGGTCTCAGCCTCGCCCCTCGGCGGCGAAGGCGGCGGCGGGGCCGGCGTCATCGGTGGGCTGCTCCTCGTCGCCCTTCCGATCGGCGCAGCGCTCTCGTACCTCGGCATGCGGCGGCACGCCGCGCAGATGGCCCTGGCCGGCACGGGCAAGACGCTCGCCGGCGGCGGGACGCCGTGGCAACGGTTCAGCAGGCGGCTCGGCGCGGCGGGCTCCGCCGCCGGCGGCGTCTGGCACCGCTTCACGTCCCGCTTCTCGCGCGCCGGCGGCGCGTGAGCGAGCCCACCCTCCGCGAAGGGTCGACAGTATGAGCGCGCTGATCGTCGGGACCCTGGCCCGCGACATCCAGGAGTGGATCTACAACGCCGCCGAGATCCTGCTGTACCCCGTGCTGATCGCCGCGCTCGTGTGCCTCGTGTGGGTGTTCGTCGAGCTGGGCTGGCTCTGCTACGAGATCTACCTGCGCATCCGCTTCCGCGACCTCGAGGCACTCGAGATCCGCACGCTCCGCGCCCGGCAGGCCTTCATCGAGGGCAAGCCGCGCAAGGCGTACCGCTACCTGCAGGAGACGCGGTACTCGATGGTCGTCGCGCGCTTCCTCTTCGACCTCATCCGCAACTACCAGACGCAGCGTCTCGCGGTGAAGCCGCTGAAGCTGCTGCAGGAGTACGAGTTCTACACGGTCAAGCGCCTGGAACGCACCCGTATCCTCGTCCGCGTCGGTCCGATGCTGGGCCTCATGGGCACCCTGATCCCCCTGGCTCCCGCGCTCGTCGGCCTCGCGCAGGGCGACACCCAGCAGCTGGCGGACAACCTCGTGCTCGCGTTCTCGGTCACCGTGCTCGGCCTCCTCATCGGCGGCATCGCCTTTGCCGTGAGCATCATCCGTGACCGCATCTACTCGCAGGACATCTCCGACCTCGAGTACCTGCTCGAGCTGCTCGAGGGCGGCGGCGAGCGCCTGCCGGCGGGCGGGCGGCGAGCTGCCCAGGCGCAGGCGGAGCCCCGGCCGGCGGCGGCGGAGCCGGCCGGCGCCGAGACCGCGGAGCTGCCGCTCGTGGCGCTCGTCCCCGGCCCCGCTCCAGACGAGACCGTCGCTTCCGCGACCGACGACGACGCGACCGACGACGGCGACGAGCTCCCCCTCGCCCTCGACGATCCGGACATGGCCTGGTACCGCGAGGACGACCCGTTCGCGAGCCTCGGCCCCGTGGAGTCCCCGGACGACGACGCGCGCCCGCACGACGCCAGATGAGCGCCGAGTCCACGGACAGCGAGGTCCAGTTCCTCCCCACGGTCCTCGGCCGCAGCCGGGGCGGCTACCGCTACATGAAGCGCCGGCGCCTCGATCGCCTCGACCGCAACGGCGACCCCCTCGACGGCGTCGTGAACCTCTTCGACGTCGCCATCGTCCTCGCCGTCGGCTTCCTGCTCGCGGCCCTCGCGGGGCTGGGCATCTCCGGCATCCTGACGAGTGAGGACATGACCATCGTCACCGACCCCGGCACCGAGCAGATGCAGGTCATCGTCAAGCAAGGGGACGAGATCACCCGACTCGACGTCGAGGCCGGCACACAGGTGACCGGCGTCGGCACGCTGATCGGGCAGTTCTACAGGCTCGCCGACGGCACCACCGTCTACGTGCCGGCCGGTACGACCGTGCCGGGAGCGACGACCGACGGCACGGCGACCCCGGTCCCCGAGACGACCGCCTCGCCGGCGGTCGTGCCGGCGCCCGAGGCCCCCGTCATGCCGGCGCCCGAGGAGGACGCGGTCTCGGAGGGCCAGCCCCCGCCCCAGCCGCCGGCCAAGAAGAGCGCCACCGACGTCTCACCGTGAGCCGCCGGCCGACGGGGATCGCCGGCCGGGAGACGCCTGCAGACCGCGAACGAACGGCCCCTGTGACCTCGTGATCGCTGAGAGCGCGCGAGCGAGCCGTCCTTCAGCGTCGTGATCCCGGTCGTCTGAAGCTCGCAGGCCGCCACCGAGCGGGGCCCGCCGGTGGAGCCACCCGCGCGCGTTCAGTCGCCCAGACGGCGCAGCAACGCGAGGAGGCGGTCGAGCTCCTCCTGGGTGCGGAAGGTGATCTGGATGCGCCCGCCGCGGCGACCAGCCTGGACGCGGACTGGCGCCTCGAGAAGGCCGAAGAGCTCGTCGGCGACGACGTCGAGGTCGACCCGCGCCGGGCGCGGCGGGCGCCTCTCCTCGGCGGCGGCTCCCAGGCCGCGCACCAGCGCCTCGGTCTCGCGCACCGAGAGCCCCGAGC
>DATHSP010000240.1:0-2823 GCA_035464075.1 Thermoleophilia bacterium
CGCCGTCTTCGACGGCCGGCCGCGGGAGCTCTTCGCCGACCTGGCCCTCGTCGGCCGCCTGCAGCTCGGGTTGCCGCCGGCGGCCGAGGTGGCGCTGGCACTCGCGGGCCGGCGTGAGACGGGGGTCGCCCTGCCGCTGACGCTCGACGAGCTCGTGGGCCTGCTCATGGGGGGTGGCGCGTGAGCGCCCGGGCGGGAGGAGCCACGGGCTCCGGCTCTGCCCCGGCGGTCGGCCCCGGCGCACGTCCCGGAGGGCCCAGCGCGCCCGGCGCGGAGCCCGCGGCCACCGGCATGGGCCTGCGCTGTCACGGTCTGACGGTCGTCTACGACGAGGGCGGGCGCGCGATCCCGGCTCTCACCGACGTCGGCTTCGGCATCGCCGCTGGTGTCTCGGTCGCCCTCCTGGGGGCGACGGGGGCCGGCAAGTCGACGCTGCTCCAGGCCTTGCGAGGGCTCCTCGAGCCCGAGGCCGGCGCCGTGGAGCTCGACGGCCTGACGGCGACGGAGGAGGGCTTCGCCGACCGTCGCCGCGAGGTCGGGCTGGTGTTCCAGCGCCCCGAACTGCAGCTCTTCGCCGGGTCCGCGCGCGAGGACGTGGCCTTCGGGCCGCGGCGCCTCGGCTGGCCGGCCGACGAGGTCGCGGTCGCGGTCGAGGCCGCCCTCGAGCTCGTCGGGCTGCCGCCGGCGGAGTTCGGCGAGCGTCACCCGTACGCGCTCTCGGGCGGCGAGCAGCGTCGTCTGGCGCTCGCCGGCGTGCTCGCCATGCGGCCCCGGCTGCTGCTCCTCGACGAACCGTTCGTGAGCCTCGACCCGGCGGCGCGGCGCACCCTCGCCGCCGTGCTGCGCCGCTTGGTCGAGGGTGGGACGACGCTGCTCCTGGCGACGCACGACGTCGACGCCGCCTGGGGACTCTGCGACGAGCGTCTCGTGCTCGACGAGGGCCGGCTCGCCGCCGCCGGGCCCTGGGCCTTCGGGGACGGCGGCGAGCAGGCGCTCGCCGGGCACGGCCTCGAGCCGCCCTTCCTCGTCGAGCTGTGGCGGCGCCTCAGCCGCCCGGCGGCCGAGGCGCCGCGCACCTACGCCGCCGCCGCGGAGGCCCTGCGGTGAGGGCGACGATCACCCAGTACGTGCCCGGCCACTCGCCCCTGCACCGGCTCGACCCGCGTATCAAGGTGGTGGCGGTGACGACGCTGGCCGTCGCCCTCTTCGTGCGGGACAGCTACGCGGCGCTCGCGGTCTTCGGCGCGGTGGCGCTTGCGGCCGTGCTGCTCAGCGGCGTGCCGGCGCGCTGGTTCTGGCGCGGTCTCAAGCCGCTGCTCTGGCTCGTCGGCCTGACGTTCGTCGTGCAGGTGCTGTTCGCTCCCGGCGAGGCGTTCTTCACGCTGGGGCCGATCCACCTCACGTGGGAGGGGATCGAGCGGGCGACCTTCCTCAGCGTGCGCCTCATCATCCTCGTGGTGACCGGGGCCCTGCTGACGCTGACCACGCCGCCGGTGGCGCTGACCGACGCGCTGGCCTGGCTGACGCGCCCGCTGCGGCGGGTGCGCGTGCCGACGGAGGAGCTCGCTCTCATGGTCACGATCGCGCTGCGTTTCATCCCCACGCTGCTCATGGAGCTCGACACGATCATGCGCGCGCAGCGCGCCCGCGGCGCCGAGTTCGCGCGCGGCGGCCTCGTGACGCGCGCCCGGGCGCTCGTCCCCGTGCTCATCCCCCTGTTCGTGGTCAGCTTCCGGCGCGCCGACGACCTGGCCCTGGCCATGGAGGCGCGCTGCTACCGGCCGGGGCTCACCCGGACCCGCCTGCACCCGCTCGCCGCGGGGGCCGGCGACTGGCTCGCCCTCGCCCTCGTCGTGGCCGTGGTCGCCGTCGCCATGGTGGTCTAGGATGCGGCGGGCGAACGCGGGAGGGGTGACCACGTGTGCGAGCAGACGCGGCGCCTCGACGCCGTGAGCGAGCAGACGCTGCGCCTTGACGCCGTGAGCGAGCAGACGCTGCGCCTCGACCTCGTGTACGAGGGCACGCGCTTCAAGGGCTGGGCACGCCAGCCGGGGCTGCGCACGGTCGAGGGCGTGCTCGAAGAGGCGCTGGCCGTCGTGCTGCGCGAGCCCGTGCGGCTGCGCGTGGCCGGGCGCACGGACGCCGGCGTGCACGCCTTCGCCCAGGTCGCCTCGTGTGTCGTCTCCGCCCCGGTGCGCTCTTGCGACCGTCTGCGCCTCAGTCTCAACGCGCTGCTCCCCGAGGACGTTGCCGTCACCGCCGTGGCGCCGGCCGCGCCGGGCTTCGACGCCCGCGCCGCCGCCGGCCGCACGTACCGGTACCGTCTCTGGCTCTCGCCGGTGCGGCCGGTCGCCGAGCGGGGCTTCGTCTGGAACGTCCGCGGGGCGCTCGACACCGATGCGCTGCGCCGCGCCGCGGCGCCGCTCGTCGGTGAGCGCGACTTCTCCGCCTTGACGCCGTCGGCGCACCTCTACCACCACTGCACGCGCGAGGTGCGCCGCGCCGTGTGGTCACCCGTTGAGGGCACGCCCGAGTGGGTCTTCGAGATCAACGCCGCGAGCTTCCTCCACACCATGGTGCGCGTCGCCGTCGGCTCGATGGTCGACGTGGCGCAGGGGAGGATGACGCAGGAGGAGCTGGAGCAGGGACTGCGCGGCGGCCGGCGTGCGGCGATGGGGCAGACGGCGCCGGCGCGCGGGCTGGCCCTGGTCGGCGTCGACTACTGAACCGGCGGGGCGCTCAGCGGCGAACCGGGGCGGGCGGGGCGGAGTAGCTCGCATCGCGCCGGCGAGGGCGCTTGCGAAGGGCGGCGGGGGGGGGGGG
>DATHSP010000241.1:0-11292 GCA_035464075.1 Thermoleophilia bacterium
GGGGCAGCTCCGCGGCGCCCCGCTGCTCACCGGCGCCCGAGGCCGACCGCCGCTCGCCGTCGCTGCTGCCGCAGCGCCGGCCGCGGCGCTGTCGCGCTTCGCCGCCGCGCATCCCGAGTTCGCCGATCTCGAGGCCAACCCGTTGCTCGTCACGACGGGCGCCGCCCTGGCGCTCGACGCCCGGCTGGTCCGGGCGCGGCCGCCGGCGGGCGATCGCGACGGTGAAGGGAGCTCTCATGGTGGCTGAGGCCAGCGGCGGCGAGGGCGGCGGCGCCGAGCGCGGCGGCAGCGAGGGCAGCGGCGGCGAGCGCGGTGCGGCGCCGCGGGTGTTGGTCACGGCCGCGGCGAGCGGCATCGGCAGCGTCGTCGCCGCGCGGTTCGCCGCGGCCGGGGCGAAGGTGCACGTCTGCGACGTCGCCGACGAGGCGCTGGCCGCCTTCGCCGCGGAACACCCGGGCATCGGCGTCTCGCGGGCCGACGTCGCCGACCCCGGCGATGTCGACCGCCTCTTCGAGGAGACGCTCGCCGCCCTCGGCGGCCTCGACGTCCTCGTGAGCAACGCGGGCATCGCCGGTCCGGTCGGCCCTGTCGAAGACATGGACGTCGAGGGCTGGCGGCGGACACTCGACGTCAACCTGACCGGCGCCTTCCTCTGTGCGCGCCGCGCCGTCCCGGCGCTGAAGCGCTCCGGCGGCGGCTCCATCGTCCTCATGTCCTCGAACGCGGGGACCATGGGCCTGCCGTACCGCGGCCCCTACGTCGCCACCAAGTGGGCCCTGATCGGCTTCGCCAAGACGCTGGCCATGGAGTTGGGCCCGTCCGGCATCCGGGTGAACGCGATCTGCCCGGGGGACGTCGACGGCGAGCGCATCCGCGGGGTGATCGCCCTCGAGGCCGAGACGCGGGGCCTCAGCGACGAGGAGGTCGTCGCCGAGCGCGTCGCCGCCGTCTCGCTGCGCACCATGGTCACGGCCGACGACGTCGCCGAGCTCATCATGTTCGTCTGCTCGGCGGCCGGGGCGAAGATCTCCGGCCAGGCGCTGCTCGTCGACGGCAACGCGGAACGGGCGTAGGCCTCGGGTCGCCGCAGTCGTTCGGCGCGGCGGCGGTCCGGCGGCGGCCGCTCTGCTCAGGCCGCGGCTCCGCGGTCGCCGCGGCCCGGCGGAGGCCGCCGTTCGCCGGCGGGTGCCGTTCGACGGGCGCACGCGAAGGGGGCCGGCGCCACTGGCGCCGGCCCCCGTCGCTTCAAGTCCGGCGGCGGCCCTTGGGAGAGCCCTGCCGCCGCAGCCTCAGTGCAGCTCGGTGAGCTCGCCCTTGAGGTGCTTCTCGCGGGTGGACACGAGCACGCGCTCGACGCGCTCGACGATCTGGTCCATCTGCTCCTGGGTGAGCGTCGCCGGCGGCTCGATACGGAACGTCTTCGCGTTGAACAGCGTGCCGCCGACCAGCACACCCTCGCCGAAGAGCCCGGTGCTCATCGCGTAGCCGAACTCGGGGGTGACGAACTCGAGCCCGATGAGCAGGCCGAGGCCGCGCACGTCCTCGAGGACGTCGGGGTAGCGCTGCTGCATCTCCTCGAAGCGCTCCTTGAGCCAGGCGCCCTTGCTCGCCGCCTGGCCGGGGATGTCCTCCTCGAGGGTGGCGTGCAGGGCGCCGATGATGGCCGCCGTCGCCATAGGGTTGCCGCCGAAGGTCGTGGTGTGGATGTACGGGTTCTCGAACATCGCCTCGAAGACCTCGGGGGTGGCCATGAAGTTGCCGACCGGGATCACGGCGCCGCCGAGGGCCTTGCCCATCGCCATGATGTCGGGCGGGCAGTCCCAGTGCTCGATGCCCCAGAGGGTTCCGGTGCGGCCCATGCCGGTCTGCACCTCGTCGACGATGAGCAGGATGCCCCACTTGTCGCAGATCTCGCGCACCTTGGGGAAGTACTCGTCGGGCGGCACGATCGCGCCGGCCTCGCCCTGTACCGGCTCGACGATGAAGCCGGCGATGTCGAGGCCGATCATGTCGCAGATCGCGAGCTCCTTGTCGAGGGCGTCGGCGTCGCCGTAGGGGATGAAGCGCACGCCGGGGAGCAGCGGGTAGAAGGGCGCGCGGAAGTCGCCCTTGCCGCTCACGCTGAGGGAGCCCATGGATTTGCCGTGGAAGCCCCGTGTGCATGTGATCATGCCGTTCTTGTGGCCGGGCTTCTTCTGGCTCCAGTAGAGCTTGGCCAGCTTCATCGCGCCTTCGTTGGCCTCGGTGCCCGAGTTGCAGAAGAACGAGTACTGGAGCTTGCCCGGCGTGGTCATGGCGAGCAGCTTGCTGGCGTAGCCGCGCATCGGGTCGAGCAGCTCCTGCGAGTGCAGGGCCTGGTGCTGCAGCTGGGCCTGGACGGCGTCCTTCACCGTGGGGTGCCGGTGGCCCAGCATGTAGATACCGAAGCCGCCGAGGCAGTCGATGAACTCGTTGCCGTGGATGTCGTAGAAGCAGTTGCCCTCGTCGCGCCACTCGACGGCGGCGTAGTCGGTGGAGACCGACTTGCGGTACTCGAGGATGCCGGGGTTGACGTACTTGTCGAAGTTCTCGATGCAGTCGGCGATCACCGCCTCCTGCGTCTCGGGCGTGACGTCGCGCGTCTGCATGAGCTCGAGGGCTTTGCGCGTCTCCTGCAGGGCCAAGTCGCGGGTGCGGTCGTCCATTCAGTCCCCCAATCCTGGTGTGTCCGCCGGCCGTTGACTCGCGAATACCGTGTTTTGCGGTATAGTTCGTACAACCGACCGAGAAGCGCGGGTAGCATATCGCACGCCGCCCGCGCACGCAACGCCCGAGGGGGAGCGCGTGGACGACGGCAGGAGGTGGCGAGAGGCGGGCGAACTCTCTGGCGTGCCGCCCGCCGACCCGCCAGCCGATCGCCGCAGCGTCGAGGACCCCGTCGCCAGTCTCTCGCCGACGGCCCGCCGGCTCGTGGCCGCCGCGCGCCGCGTGCTGGCCCGCGGCGGCTTCGAGGCGCTGACCGTCGAGGCCGTCGCCGCCGAGGCCGGCGCCTACCGCGACGCCGTGCGCTACTACTTCGGCGACAAGGCGGCGTTCGTCGCCACGGTCGTCGACTCGCTCGCCCACGACCAGACGGTCGACGCCTTCGAGAAGACGCGCGGGTTGCCGACCGGGGCGGCGCGCGTCCACGCTCTGGTCGACGGCGACCGCGAGCTGGCCGAGGACACGTCCTCCTTCCGTGACTTCTTCACCATCGTGCCGCACGCCCTGCGCGACGAGGAGCTGCGGCCGCGGGTCGCGGCGCTCTACGACTGGTATCGCGAGCTCTACGTCCGCTCGCTGGCGGACGGCGTGGAGGACGAGGTGCGCGCCCGCCTCCACGAGCACGCGCACCTCATGTCGGCGGTCACCGACGGCCTCGCCCTGCAGAAGGCGCTCGACCCCGAGCGGGTCGACCTCGAGCGCCTCTTCGGCCTCTGGGAGCGCATGCTGCGCGCCTCGCTCGAGGAGCTGCTGCCGCGCTGAGAGCCCCGCGGCGTCGCGCGCTCCCGGGCTGTCGGCTGGCCGCGCAGCGCCGTACGCTCCCGGGGTCTCGGCCGGTGCTGCGGGGCCGTCTGCCCGAGCTTCTCGCGAGCCCACGCGAGCGTGGCATTTTACATTCGCGCGCGCAGCGGTATACGCTTCGCTCCGTGTAACCGCCGCCGGACATGTGGCGGCCGGCGGCCGCCGTCGCGGCCGACACGCTGTTCTGTACGAGGAGGGAAGTTCGTTGGCGCAGGGGACCGTGAAGTGGTTCAGCAATGAGAAGGGCTATGGGTTCATCGAGCGGGAGGACGGCGATGACCTCTTCGTCCACTTCTCGGAGATCGCCATGGACGGCTACAAGACGCTGACCCAGGGTCAGCGTGTTGAGTTCGAGATCACCGAGGGGGACAAGGGGCTGCAGGCGTCACGGGTCATGGTGGTCGAGTGACCTGAACGACGGCTCGCGCCTACGCGCACTCGGCGATCGAACGGAGCCCGCCGGCCGTCAGGCCGGCGGGCTCCGTTCTTCTCGGCGCCCGGCTTCGCGCCGGCGCTCCTCACGTGGTCCCGCGCCGGCGCCTCGCCGCCGTTCTTGTCCCGCTCACGGGGCTGGAGTAGGATAGCCGTCCCTTTCGGCCGCTTCGGCAGGGGAGACCGACGATGATCACCGACGACGACGTCCGCTACGTTGCCCGCCTCGCTCGCCTGCGGCTCGAGCCCGGCGAGGCCGAGCGCATGACCGGCGAGCTCGTCAAGATCCTCGAGCACATCGACAAGATGTCCGAGCTCGACACCGCCGACGTGCCGCCCACGGCTCACGTCCTCGACGTGGTGAACGTGCAGCGTGCGGACAAGGTGCGCCCGAGTCTCGACCGCGTCGACGCCCTGAAGAACGCGCCCGCCGTCGCCGACGACTCGTTCCGCGTGCCGAGGATGGGGTGAGCGGCGTGGTGAACCCCCTGCGCCTGAGGGCGCGCGAGGCGAAGCGGCTGCTGGTCGACGGCGAGGTCTCGGCCGCCGAGCTGACCAAGGTCTACCTCGACCAGATCGACGCCGTCGAGGAGCGCGTCCACGCCTTCATCCGTGTGACCGCCGACAACGCCGCCAAGTACTCCACCAAGATCGACCGCGAGATGCAGGCCATGCGCGGCCCCCTGGCGGGGCTGCCCCTCGCCGTCAAGGACAACATGGTCACCGAGGGCGTGACCACGACCTGCGCCTCGCGCATCCTGCAAGACTACGCTCCGGTCTACACGGCGACCGCGGTACGCAAGCTCTGGGACGCCCACGTGGTGATGCTCGGCAAGACGAACCTCGATGAGTTCGCCATGGGGTCGTCGACCGAGAACTCGGGCGTGCGGGCCACGTGCAACCCGTGGGACCTCGCCACCGTGCCCGGCGGCTCGAGCGGCGGCTCCGCCGCCGCGGTCGCCGCCGGTGAAGCGCTCTGGGCCCTCGGCTCCGACACCGGCGGCTCGATCCGCCAGCCGGCGGCGCTCTGCGGCATCGTCGGCATGAAGCCCACCTACGGGGCCGTCTCGCGCTACGGCCTCATCGCCTTCGCCAGCTCGCTCGACCAGATCGGGCCGCTGACGCGCTCGGTCTACGACTGCGCGCTCCTCTTGCGCAACATCGTCGGCAAGGACCCCTGCGACGCGACCAGCGTCGAGTTGCCCTTCGAGGTCGAGCTGCCCGAGGGCGACCGTCTCGACGGTCTGACCGTGGGCATCCCCGGCGAGTACCTCGCCCTGGGCGTCGAGCCCGGTGTACGGGCGCGCTTCGACGAGACCGTCGCCCTGGTCGAGGAGCTCGGCGGGCGGTGCGTCGAGATCAGCCTGCCGCACACCGAGTACGGCCTGCCGGCCTACTACATCATCGCTCCGGCCGAGGCGAGCGCGAACCTGGCGCGCTTCGACGGCGTGCGTTACGGCCACCGCGCCGAGGGCGCCGAGGACCTGCTCGAGATGTACGAGCGCACCCGAGGCGAGGGTTTCGGCGCCGAGGTGAAGCGGCGCATCATGATCGGCACCTACGCCCTGTCGGCGGGCTACTACGACGCCTACTACGGGCGCGCGCAGCGCGTGCGCACCCTGGTGCGCCGCGACTTCGCGCGCGCCTTCGAGGGCGTCGACCTCATCGTCTCGCCGACCTCGCCGACGGTTGCCTTCAGGGCCGGCTCGCGCACCGACGACCCGCTGGCCATGTACATGAGCGACCTGTGCACGATCCCGGTGAACCTCGCCGGGCTGCCGGCGCTCTCGATCCCCTGCGGACTGAGCGACGGGCTGCCCGTCGGCTTCCAGCTCATCGGTCCGGCGTTCAGCGAGAACCGCCTGCTCAAGGCGGCGCACGCCCTCGAGGGCGCCATCGGCTTCGAGACGGCGCCCACGTTCCGCGACTCCGTCGCGGCGCCCGCCGCCGCGGACAGCGCCCCGCCGGTGGCCCCGGGGGAGGCGTCGCCGTGAGCGCCTGGGAGCCGGTCATCGGCCTCGAGATGCACGTCGAGCTCGACACCGCGACCAAGATGTTCTGCGGCTGCGCCGTGACCAAGGGCGACCCGCCCAACACGCACACCTGCCCGGTCTGTCTGGCCCACCCCGGCGCGCTGCCCGTGGTCAACCAGCGCGCCGTCGAGTACGCGACGCGCATCGCCCTCGCCCTGCACTGCACGGTGCGGCCGCGCAACGTCTTCCACCGCAAGAACTACTTCTATCCCGACCTGCCCAAGGCGTACCAGATCAGCCAGTACGACGAGCCGCTCGCCGTCGAGGGCTGGTTCGAGTACTGGGTCGGCGACGAGAAGCTCCGCTGCCGCATCAACCGGGTGCACATGGAGGAGGACGCCGCCAAGCTCGTCCACTCCGGCGGCGAGGCGGGGCGCATCGCCGGCTCCGAGTACACGGTGGTCGACTTCAACCGCGGCGGCACGCCGCTGATCGAGATCGTCACCGAGCCCGACATCCCGTCGCCGGCGGCGGCCCGTGAGTTCCTCCAGCAGCTCCGCGCGCTCGTGATCGAGCTCGGCGTCAGCGCCTGCATCATGGAGGAGGGCCAGATCCGCTGGGACGCCAACATCAGCGTCCGCCCGGCGGGGAGCAGCGAGCTCGGCACGCGCACCGAGCTCAAGAACATGAACAGCTTCCGCTTCCTCCAGCAGGCGCTCGAGGCCGAGCTGCCGCGCCAGGTCGAGATCCTCGAGGCGGGCGGGCGGATCGAGCAGGAGACCCTGCACTTCGACCCCGAGACGGCGACCACGACGCCGCTGCGCTCGAAGGAGGAGGCGCACGACTACCGCTACTTCCCCGAGCCCGACCTGGTGCCCCTCGAGATCGACTCCGCCTGGGTCGAAGAGGTGCGCGCCGCGCTGCCGGAGCTGCCGGCGGCGCGCGCCGAGCGCTTCGTATCGCAGTACGGACTCTCGCGCCAGGACGCCGCGGTGCTCGGCGCGCACCGCCCGCTGGCCGAGTACTACGAGCAGGTGGTGGCCCAGGGCGTCGACGCCAAGGCCGCCGCCAACTGGACGATGGGCGAGTACCTCGCGCACCTCAACGCCACCGGGCTCGAGCCCGGACACGGCCCGGTGACGCCGGAGCGGCTGGCCAAGCTCGTCGCGCTGGTCGCCGGCGGCGCCGTCTCGACCAGCGCCGGCAAGGAGGTCTTCGCCCACATGGTCGAGGACCGGGCCGAGCCCGACGAGGTGGTCGAGAAGTACGGCCTCGGCCAGCTCTCCGACGAGGCCGAGCTCGAGACCCTCGCGGCGCGCGTCATCGCCGACAACCCGGCCCAGGCTGAGCAGTACCGCGCCGGCAAGCAGCAGGTGCTCGGCTTCTTCGTCGGCCAGGTCATGAAGGCGACCGAGGGACGCGCCAACCCGAAGCTCGTGAGCGACCTGCTGCACAGGGCGCTCGACCGGTAGACGACGGCCGTGCGGCAGCCCGACGTCGACCCGCACGGCCTCAGCGACGCGCCCGGGCGCCGCCGCCGGCGCCGCCTCCCGTACATCGTCGTCGGCGTCGCCCTCGCCGCGCTGATCCTCTTCGTCTGGCTGCACGACCGGCAGCCGGCGCAGTGGGAGAACGAGCAGTACGGCATCAGCCTCGAGTTCCAGAACCGCTTCCGCAACGAGGGGTCAGACGACCTCGGACCGCCTGCGCCCGGCACGGTCTTCCGCAACGGCTGGCTCGTGCGCGGCAACCCGGGCTGGGACGAGGAGGAGTGGGAGGAGGTCGCGTACATCGGTCTTCCGCTGTACTTCAACGGCTTCGTCGTGTCGGTCGTGGAACCACCGGCGGAGCTGCGCGGAGTGCCGGCGAACGAGATCACGCTGGGCGACGACTGGCCGCCGGCCGCGGCGGTGGCCTCTGCCGGCCCCGTGCCGGCGACGGTCGGCGGGCGGCCGGCGCTGCGGTACTCGATCGACCTCGAGCACGGCGGCGAGCTGTGGCGGCGCGAGACGTGGCTGGTGCCGGCAGCCGATCTCTGGTACGAGGTGCTCCTGCAGGCGAGGGTGAGCGACTGGGAGGAAGAGTCCCCGGCATTGACCGAGGCAGCGCGCTCGCTGCGCATCGCGGAGGGCGCCGGCGACTGACTCGCCGGCGACGGCCTCCGCGGCTCCGCCGGCGTCCGGCGCCGGCCCCCGCGGTCCCGGCGCCGCGGGCCGCACGTCCCGCCGCGCGGCGCGCTCAGACCACGAGCACCAGCCCGCTCCAGCTGAACTTCTCCCTGGAGCCCATCTTCAGCTTGAGGCCGGCGTTGTGGTAGGTGCTGAACACGTCGATCCCGGCGGCCTCCATCGAGGGCCGCGCCTCGTAGGGGTGCTTGCAGAGCTGCGTGGTGTCGCAGTAGCCGACCGGGTCGTCGGGGCGGTAGCAGAGGTAGCAGGTCGAGGCCACGTAGCCCACGGCGAAGAAGTAGCCAAGGTTGTGCGCCCGGCGCTCGATCTCCATGACGACGTCGTGGAGCCTGAACCAGAGTGCCTGTTGCACGCTGCGGTCGAACTCGATGGCGCGCTCGTCGTACTGCAGGCGGCAGAGCGGCTGGTCGCCCTGGATCAGGTCCCAGTACTCCTGCGGCAGCTCCATCGAGACCTCGGTGAGGATCGCGTGCTCGTATCTGGCGACGACCTTCGCCGTCTCCTCGGCGGTCGGCGAGAACGGCGGGTCCATGAGGCACTGCCCGTAGCACTCACAGGGCGGGATCTTGCACTTCAGGGTGACCCGCTCGTCGGTCGCCACGTGGCGCGCCGGGATTAGCTTGGCGAAGTCGGCCCCGCGCTCCTCGGCGGCGGCGCAGATCGCCGCCATGTCCCGCTCGAAGGCGGGGACGTCCTCGCCGGCGATCGCCCAGGTGTGCTTCGGGTAGACGGGCTCGTACCGCGTCATCGCGCGCTCCCTTCGGGCGCCGCGCCCGTCGGGGGCGGCGCGCCGTCCGTGTCGTCCGCCGCGCGCCGCCCCGATGGGCCGGAGCGGCGCGAGGCCCGGTGACGCCTCCTGCCGCGATTGCACACGAGCGGCGCGCCGCGGTCAAGGCGCGCCGCGCTCGCCCCGCGCCGACCTTGCCAAGTCCGTCGAGCCTGTGGAACAATCGTCGTCCGGCCCGCGCCGCGGGGAGCACGCCTGCGACGCGGCGTCTCCCTCCACCCGACCTCACGGCAGCGGTGTCATCGTCTCCGGGGCCGCCCCGGGGCCAGCGAAACGGCAGGTGCAGAGTGATGGACGACCTCTCCAGCTTCGAGATCCCGAGGGAGCGGCTGCAGGCCGCCGACCCGCCCGTCTTCATCGACGACACGACCCTGCGCGACGGCGAGCAGACGGCGGGCGTCGTCTTCTCGAACCACGAGAAGATGCGCATCGCCAAGCTGCTCGACGAGGTGGGCGTCCACCAGATCGAGGTCGGCATCCCGGCCATGGGCGGCGACGAGAAGAAGGTCATCACCGAGATCGTCGAGCTCGGCCTCGACACCTCGATCCTCGCCTGGAACCGCGCCGTCGTCGCCGACGTGCAGCACTCGGTCGACTGCGGCGTCGACGCGGTGGCGATCTCGATGTCGGCCAGCGACATCCACATCGAGCACAAGCTGCAGAAGTCGCGCCAGTGGGTGCTCGACCAGATCCGCGAGTGCGTCGCCTTTGCCAAGGAGAAGGGCCTCTACGTCTCGGTCAACGCCGAGGACGCCTCGCGCGCCGACCTCGACTTCCTCCTGCGCTTCGGCCTCGCCGCCCAGGCCGAGGGCGCCGACCGCCTGCGCTTCTGCGACACGCTCGGCATCCTCGACCCGTTCGACACCTACAACGTGGTCAGCTTCCTCAAGAAGCAGGGCGTCCGCACCATCGAGATGCACACCCACGACGACTTCGGCATGGCGACCGCCAACGCCCTGGCCGGCATCAAGGCCGGGGCCACCTACGTGAACACCACGGTGAACGGCCTCGGCGAGCGCGCGGGCAACGCCGCCCTCGAAGAGGTCGCGATGGCGCTCAAGCACATCGGCAAGGTCGAGGTCGGCCTCCAGACGCACCGCTTCCGCGAGCTGTCGGAGTACGTGGCCGCGGCGTCGGCGCGCAGCATCCCGGCGTGGAAGTCGATCGTCGGCACCAACGTCTTCGCCCACGAGTCGGGCATCCACGCCGACGGCGTCATCAAGAACCCGCTCAACTACGAGGCCTTCTCACCCGAGGACGTCGGGCTCGAGCGCCAGATCGTCGTCGGCAAGCACTCGGGGACGCGCACCATCTACCGCAAGTTCCAGGAGTTCGGGCTCGAGTTGAGCCAGGACGACTGTGCGGCGATCCTCGAGATGGTGCGCAAGACGGCGGTCGAGCTCAAACGCGCCCTCTTCGAGAAGGAGCTCATGTACATCTACCGCGACTACATCACCCGGCTGGGCGAGGCCGTGCCGATCGGCAACGGCGGCGCTCGCGGGCCGGCGGCCGGGGGCGCCGGGTGAGGTCGCTCACCCTGGCCGAGCGGCTGCTCGCCGCGCACGCGGGCCTGGACGAGGTGCGGCCCGGCCAGATCGTGGTCTGCGACGTCGACGTCGCCATCGCCCAGGACGGCACCGGCCCGCTCGCGATCCAGCAGGTCGACGAGCTCGGCGCCGAGTGCGTGCAGGCGCCGGCCTGCGTGTTCTTCATCGACCACGCGGCGCCGGCTCCGCGCAGCGAGCTCGCCAACGCGCAGCGCACGATCCGCGAGTTCTGCGCCCGCGCCGGGGCCACGCTCTCCGACGTCGAGCTCGGCGTTAGCCACCAGCGCGTGGCCGAGTCGTACGCGAAGCCCGGTGACCTCGTCATCGGCGCCGACTCGCACACCTGCACGGCCGGCGCGCTCGGCGCCTTCGCCACCGGCATGGGCTCGACCGACGTGGCCGTCGGCATGGCGACCGGCAAGACCTGGCTGCGCGTGCCCGAGACCTTCAGGGTCGAGATCGCCGGCGGGCTCGGCGAGCGCGTCGAGTCCAAGGACCTGATGCTCACGCTGATCGGCCGCCTCGGCGCCGACGGCGCGACGTACAAGGCGCTCGAGTTCGGCGGCGAGGGCGCCGGGCGGCTGCCGATGCACGGCCGGCTGACGCTGTCGAACATGGCCGTCGAAGCCGGCGCCAAGGCCGGCCTCTTCGCCAGCGACGAGGCGACGCGCGCCTTCCTCGCGGCGACCGGGCGCGAGGCCGACTGGCGCGCGCTCGCGCCCGATCCCGGCGCGGTGTACGAGCGCGTCGTCGAGATCGACGCCGGCGCGGTCGTGCCGACCGTCGCCCGGCCGCACGCGGTCGACAACACGGCGCCGGCC
>DATHSP010000242.1:0-10961 GCA_035464075.1 Thermoleophilia bacterium
CTGGGGCCCGCTGCGCCGCGAGTGGGCGAAGCTGCTCTTCACCTGGCGCACGTACCTGATCTGGGGCGGGCTCGCCGCCATCCCCTTCCTCATGGCGCTCGCTCTCTACATCTCCGATACGGGTCCCGGACCGGGCGAGGGCCCGCACTTCATGAGCCGCGTCCTCGAGAACGGGCTGTACGTGCCCGTCTCGGCGCTGGCGGCGCTGCTCCTCGTCCTGCTGCCGCTGGCCTCGGCGGTGCTCGGCAGCTACCTGGTCGCCGGGGAGGCCGAGCTCGGCACCCTGCGCGCGATCCTGCTGCGCCCGCAGTCGCGCGGCTCGCTCATCGTCAGCAAGTGGGTCGTCGCCGTGCTCACGCTCTTCGTCGGGCTGGCTCTCGTGGTCGCCGCGGGCCTCCTCTTCGGCGCCCTCTTCTTCGGCCTGGAGCCCCTGGTCACGCTCTCCGGCACGACGGTCAGCATCGCCGAAGGCATCGGCCTGATCGTGCTGACCGCGCTCTTCGCCCTGGCCGCGATGGCCTGCATGATCTCGCTCGCGCTTCTCTTCTCGACGCTGACGAACTCGAGTCTCACGGCGCTCATCGCCACCTTCGTCGTCTTCATCGTCGTGCAGATCCTCGTCAGCTTCAGCTACTTCGACTGGCTGGAGCCCTACGTCTTCTCGAGCTACTTCGGCGAGTACGTGAACTTCTTCCGCGACCCCATCGCCTGGCGTCCCATCGGGGAGGCACTGCTGGTCTTCGGCCTGTGGAGCGCCGGGCTGACCGCCCTGGCATGGCTGGTCTTCCGCCGCAAGGACATCCTGTCGTAGGCTGAGCCCGCTGTCTCAGACGGGAGGTGAGGACGATGAGCGACGCGTCCGGCGCATCGCCGCCCGTCAGCATGCGCGCCCTGCAGCTCGCCGCCCCGGGGCCGGTCAGTGAGCGTCCGTTGACCCTGGTCGAGCTGTCCGTGCCGCGACCGGGCCCGGGGGAGGTCCTGCTGCGCGTGCGCGCCTGCGGCGTGTGCCGCACCGACCTGCACATCGTCGAGGGCGAGCTGTCGCCGCACCGCTCGCCCGTCGGGCCCGGGCCTCAGATCGTCGGCGAGGTCGCGGCGCTGGGCGAGGGCGCCGAGCGCCTGCCGCCGGGTGGGGACCCGACCGCGCCGCCGCTCGGTCTCGGCGAGCGCGTCGGCGTACCCTGGCTGCACCGTACCTGCGGCCAATGCCGCTTCTGCCGCAGCGGCCGGGAGAACCTCTGCGAGAACGCGCGGTTCACCGGCTGGGACGTGGACGGCGGCTTCGCCGAGTACATGGTGGCGCCGGCCGACTTCGTCTACCGGCTGCCCGAGGGGATGGACGACCTCGCCGCCGCGCCGCTGCTCTGCGCCGGGATCATCGGCTATCGCTGCCTGCGGCTGGTGGGCATCGTCGGCGACGACGCCGGGCTGCCGGGCGCGGCGGCTGCGGACGAGAGTGCGGGCAGTGCCGGGCCTCGCCGCCTCGGCCTGTACGGCTTCGGCTCGGCGGCCCACCTCTGCACGCAGGTCGCGCGCTGGCGCGGCTGGGAGGTGTACGCCTTCACGCGCGGCGCCGAGCACCGCAGCCTCGCGCTCGAGCTCGGCGCGGCGTGGGCCGGCGAGGCCTCGGAAGACCCGGGCGTGCTCCTCGACGCGGCGATCATCTTCGCTCCCGCCGGCGAGCTCGCTATCGACGCGCTGCACCGGATGGACAAGGGCGGCATCGTCGCCCTGGGCGGGATCTACTCGTCGCCGATCCCGCCCATCGAATACCCCTGGATCTACCACGAGCGCGTCGTGCGCAGCGTCGCCAACTCGACCCGGCAGGACGCACGCGAGCTGTTGCGCGACGCCGCCCTCGTCCCGGTGCGCAGCCGCGTGCAAGAGTACGACCTCGAGCAAGCCAACGAGGCGCTGATCGACCTGAAGGAAGACCGCGTGCGCGGGTCGGCGGTGCTGCGGGTCGGGTAGCGGTTCGCCGCGCGGGTCACGCCCGCGCCCTCAATACCCTCATATGCAGTCGAACAGGCCGTAGGAAGCCTCGCCGGCGGCGGCCAGGCCGCCGCAGGCGCCGGCGGCGACGCACGCGGCTGTCGTGTCGTGCGCCCCGAGCCGCTCGAGCAGCGGTCGCACGACGTCGCAGTAGGGGAACGCCGCGCGGTAGCCGGCGGGCCGGTCGGCGGCGCGGGCGGCGTAGTGAGCCTGGACCCAGCACTCGCCGCCGCAGGCGTCGACGACCGGGCACACGGCGCACTCGGCCCGGTCGCGGGCGGCGGCGGCGCGCAGAAGGCGCAACGCCGGCGAGCCTCGCCAGATGCGCTCCAGGGGCTCGTGCGCGAGGTCGCCGGCGACGAACGCCGGGTCGCCGACGGTGATGGCGCACGCGTAGACGCGGCCGTAGGGGTCGACGGCCAGGTCTCGACACCCGGAGGCGCAGAAGTCGTTCCGAGCCCCGACGCGCCGCCTCCACGAAGGGAGGTTGTCGATCACGAGGCCGATCTCGTCGGCGACCACGACCAGCTCCTCGAGGGCGGCGAGCAGGGCGGCTCCGTCGGCCACGAGTGAGCCGCCGCCGGTGCCGCCGTCCCCCGGCAGGCCGCCGTGCTGGTGGGGGAAGATGAGGTGGAGCCGGCCGACCCCGGCCTGCCGCAGCTCGCGGGCGAGCTGCGGCAGGCCGGCGAGGGCCGGCTCCACAAGCACCGTGTTGGCGACCGGGTCGAGCCCCGCGGCCTGAAGGTTGGCGACCGAGGCGAAGACCTCGGCGTGGTTGCCCTCGCCGCGCAGGGCGTCGTTGACCTCGCGCGGTCCGTCGATGCTGACCAGCGGGCGCAGGCGCCCGTGTCCCGCTGCCGCCAGGGCCTCGGCCGTGTCGCGGCTCACGAAGCTGTTGAAGAAGAAGCGCGCGCCGGCGCCGTGGGCGCCCGTGACGTGAGCGATGAGCTCGATGAGGTCGGGCCGCAGCAGCGGGTCGCCGCCGAGGAAGACGAAGCCGCTCGCGCCCAGGGCCGCGCACTGGTCGATCGCGTCCTTCCACCGTGCCGTCGTGAGCTCACCGGGCGCCGCCGGGCGGTCGCGGTTGTAGCAGTGGAGGCAGGCGTGGTCGCAGCGGTGCGTGACGTGGAGGTAGACCTCGCGCAGGCGCTCGAGCGGCTCGCCGCGCAACGGCGCCGCTCCGGTCAGGCGCTCGAGGACGGGCAGGTCACGGGCATCGTCGATGTCGACCCAGAGCGGCAGCTGACGGACTCCGAGGCCGCGCTCTGCGGCGCCGTGCAGCGTCGCCCCGAGCAGCGCGGCCGTGCCCATCGACGGGGTCACGAGCAGCTCGCGCACCTCGTCGCCCCGTGCCGCCCAGGTGCCGGCGTCCATCCCGATCAGATAGTAGCCGCCGTCGGCGGCCGGGCCGATGACGAGCCGCCCGGACGGGCTCGCAGACTGCGTCACGAGCTCGACGGCCTCGCGTAGGTAGCACTCGGGGATCGGCGGGCTGTCGCTGTTGACGGCGACGACACCTGTCGCGCCGCTCGCGAAGAGCTCGGCGAACACGCCGGTCAGGCGCTCGCCCAGCGCATCGCCACGTTGGCGGATGGCCGTCCAGCCGCCGCGCGTGGGCATCGGGTCATCAGTTGCGCCGGCCAGGGCCAGGACGCGGGCGCAGCCCTCGAGCAGGTCGACCTGCGTCAGCGTGCCGGCGAGCAGGCCGGAGTAGATCTCGAGAGCGCGAGCGTCGCCGACGTCGGCAGCGAGCCTCGTCTTCACCCTGCCGGGGATCAGTTCCCGCGCCATGACGACCAGCGCGGGCATTCCGGCGAGAGTGCGTGTGGACTCCGCGGATCGCTCGGTCATCGGTGTTCGGATACGGCCGACATCACCCTTCCAGTCCGTCCCGCCTCGTCCGTGCCCGCTCGACGGTCCCCGCACGTCCGTACCCGCTCGACCGTCCTCGGGACTGCGTCCATTATGCGAGCGGGCGGCGATCACGGACAACTCCGCTCCGGTCTCCTGGCGCCGGTCCCGTCGTTCGTCGTCGGTCTCGCCGTTCGCCGTCGCCGGGCCGCGACGAGCTCGGGGACGGCCGCCAGCGCGGGCAGGTAGGTGGCGATCGAGACGAGCAGGTCGGAGCGCAGTGTCTGCGGCCAGCGGGCGTAGCGGAGCGGCGCGGCCAGGCCGAGCAGCACCGGTGTCCAGACGCCGGCAGCGAGGCCGAGCGCCGCGGGACCGATCCAGTACCAGGGGTGGATGGAGGGGAGGAGCAGGACGACGAGTGTCCACGACCAGGCGAAGACGGCGGCGGTCTGTCCCCGGCCGCGGAAGAGGAGCGAGAGGGCAAGGAGGCCGGCGGCGGCGACCACGTCGAAGACCGCCGACTCCGCCTTCCAGGTGAGCCCCGCCTCGCCCAGCGAGCCGAACACGCCCCCGGTCAGCGCGTACGGCAGCGCCGGCAGCACCAGTGCGGGCAGGAACCCGAGGAGGAACGGGAGGAGCCGCGCGCGCCGGCCGAGGAGCGCCGGCACCACGAGCCCGAGCGGCGTCACCTTGACGAGCACCGCCGCGGCGAGCGCGACGCCGGCCGGCGCGTCGCGCCGGCGCACGAGAAGCCCGGCGGCGAGCACGACGAACAGGGCGGCGAGCACGTCGAGGTGCGCCGACCACCAGGTCTCGATGACGACGAACGGGCAGGCGAGGTAGAGCAGCAGCGCCCTCCTTCTCCGCCGCGCGTCGGCGAGCCACCAGACCGCCGCGGCGACCAGCAGGTCGGCGACACCCAGCGCGAGCTTGAGGGCGGTGACTCCCCCGCCGAGACCGGCGAGACCGAGGAAGAACGCCTGGGCCAGCGGCGGGTAGGGCGTCCGCAGGTCGGGGTGGTTCACGAGGTCGCGGCCCTCGAAGGCGACCTCGTCCAGCCGCGCGTCATCGGGCGCGTAGAGGTAGGGGTTGACGCCGGCGAGCTGCACGCGCCCGTCCCAGAGGTAGCGGTGGTGGTCGTCGGAGAGCGCCGGGGCGACCGGGAGGAAGGCGAGGCGCGCCAGCAGGGCGACCAGCACCACGGCGCGCAGCGGCAGGGCGTCGCGGGCCGAGACCAGCAGCAGGAAGCCGGCGACGGCGACGGCGTACACTATGACGAAGCGGGAGGCCGGCGCCCGCAGGCCGCCGGCCACGGCCGGCCCGAGCAGCCCGGCCGCGAGCAGCACCAGACCCACCCAGGCGCGAGACGATGGACGCGACAGCCCCGGGAGCGACTCCAGGACGCGGCTCATGGCCGCACCCCTCCGTGCGTCTCGTCGTCCCGATGCTCGACGAGGCCGAGGCGCTGCCCGCGCTGCTCGCCGAGCTCGCGGCGCTTGACCTGCTCGGCCTCACGCTGTTCGTCGACAACGGCTCGGGTGACGGCAGCCCGGGGCTCGTCCGCGCCGCCGGCGGCGAGGTGCTGCACGAGCCGCGGCGCGGCTACGGCTACCCGTGCCTGACCGGCGCCCGCGCCGCCGCTGCGCGCGGGGCGACCGTGGTCGTCTTCATGGAGGCCGACGGCACCGACGACCCGGCAGAAGCGGAGCGGCTGGCGCGGCCGGTGCTCGGCGGCGCCGCGGACCTCGTCATCGGCTCGCGCCGTGACGCGGTGCACGGCGCCGCCGCCGGCCGCATGCCCCTCCACCAGCGCCTCGGCAACGAGTGGCTGGCGGCCAGCCTCGCGGTCCTCTTCGGCCTGCGTCTGAGCGATGACGGCCCCTTCCGCGCCATCCGCACCGACCTCCTCGAACGCCTGCGGCTCGAGGAGCGCGCCTACGCCTTCCCGACCGAGATGGCCGTCAAGGCGCACCTCGCCGGCGCCCGCATCATGACGCGCGAGACGAGCTACCGGCAACGTGCCGGGCGTTCGAAGATCGCCGGCACGTGGCGCGGCTCGCTGTGCGCCGTGCGCGACATCGGCTGGTGCGTGGCGCGTCTGCGTCTGCGCGGCTTCGCCCTCGAATCGCCGACGCCGGGCGCTCGCCGTCAGCGACCGCGCACGCCGCCGCACGGCGCCCCGCGTCAGTAGATCGGCACCTTCGGTCGCGGCGTCCGCGCCGCCAGGGCCGCGTCCACGCCGAGCGTGCGGCCCGACTGCGACAACGCCACCGCGAGCAACACCAGGAACATGATGAGGTAGGTGCCCGGCCACTCGGTCGGGATGCCCGACGTCGCCAGCAGCAGGTTGAGCTGGAAGGCGGCGCCCACGAGCCCCGCGATCGGCGTGAACAGCCCGACGAGCAGGAAGAGGCCCATGACGACGAGCTCTGTGACGAGCTGGCCGTAGGCGAACACGCCCGCATTGGGGATGACGTAGTCGTTGAGCACGTCCGCGTAGAACCCGACCCTGGTCGTGTCGGCGTACTCCTGCACGAAGTCCGCCCAGCGCTCGGGGGTGTAGAGGTCCTTCCTCAGGTTGTCGACCCACACGGCGAGGAAGATGCCGCCCATCATCACGCGCAGGCCGGCCATCATCAGCTCGGTGCGCGAGCTTCGCGTGCGCCACAGGTCCACGGGTGCCTCCTCGTCGGTTGCCGGGGGGATACCCCGGCGGGCGGGGCGGCGGAACATCGTCCGGCGGACCGGCCACCGGGGACGTGCGACGGTCGTGATGGTCGGCCCTCTGAGAAGGGGGACGGGCGCTGCGGGCGACGTCGGTCGGCGCTGGGTCCCGCCGCCCGCGCGCCCGGGTCTCGGCGTGAGTCAGCCGCCGGCGACCGGCGGCACCAGCTCGACCCGATCGCCGTCGGCGAGCGCGCGGGCCATCGCCGTCTGCGCCGGCAGCACCGTGCCGTTGACGGCGACGGTGACGAGGGGCCGGCCTTCGTAGAGCAGCCGGCCGGCCAGGCCCGGGCGGGCGGCGGCGACGGCGGCGAGCAGCTCGCGGACCGTCGCCGCCTCGCAGCCGACCTCCTCGGCGGGCTCCGGGGCGGTGAGCGAGGCGGGGAGCGCGACGCGTACGCGCGCCGGGGAGCCGGGCGGGACCTGCCGGGTGAACATGGGCGACGATCCCGGTGTACGCGGCGCGTCTGGCACGGCGGCCGTGCCCCTACTCGATCATCCGCTCGACGGCGCGCAGCGCCCTCACGCGGATGTCGGGCGCGACGCGCACCTCGTGTCGCGCGGCGCCGCCGAACTCGTCCCCCAGGGTCGCGACGCAGCGCTCGAGGGTCGTGAGCTTCATGTCGGGGCAGACGACGCGCGTCGAGACCGGGACGAAGCGGCGGTCCGGGAAGAGCTGCTCGAGCCGGTAGAGCAGGCCCGTCTCGGTGGCGATGATGAAGGTGCGGGCCGGGTTGGTCGCCGGCTCGCGCAGCATCCCCGAGGTGCTGGTCACGACGTCGGCCAGCTCGAGGACCTCGCGGCGGCACTCGGGGTGGGCGAGGAGGACGGCGTCGGGGTTGGTCGCCCTGGCCGCTTCGACATCGCCCGTCGTGATCTTGTCGTGCACGTGGCAGTAGCCCGGCCAGAGGATCATGCTCCGCCCGGTCATGCGGTTCACGTAGTCGCCGAGGTTGCGGTCGGGGACGAAGATGATCTCCTGCTCGGCCGGGAACCGCTCGACGACCTGGACCGCGTTGGCGCTCGTGCAGCAGACGTCGGTCTCGGCCTTCACCTCGGCCGAGGTGTTCACGTAGGAGACGACCACGGCGCCGGGGTGCTTCGCCTTCAGCTCCCGCAGCCCCTCGCCGGTCGCCATGTCGGCCATCGGGCAGCCGGCGCGGGGCTCGGGCATGAGCACGGTCTTGTCGGGCGAGAGGATCGCCGCCGTCTCGGCCATGAAGTGGACGCCGCAGAAGAGGATGACTCTGGCGTCGGTCGCCGCCGCCTTGCGGGCGAGCTCCAGTGAGTCGCCGGTGTGGTCGGCGGCGTCCTGCACCTCGGGGCGCTGGTAGTTGTGGGCGAGGATCACCGCGTCGCGCTCGTGCGCGAGGCGGCGGAGCTCGAGCTTGAGGTCGTCGTGGTCGGCCATGGTGTCACCCGCCGGTCGGAGGCTCACATGCTGGGGGAGGAGTATACGACGGGGCGGGCGGGCTCGCGCGGTGAGCCCGCCCGCCCCGTCGTCGCAGGGGTCACTCAGCCGGGTCCGCCGCCCCCCCGTCGCCCTCGCCGCGCACCGCCGCGAGCCGCGCCTTGAAGCCGGTCTCGTCCATGATGGTCTGCACCTCGGCGACCACGTTGTCCGGGGGGTAGAGCTCCCCGAGCCCGAGCTTCTCGCGGATCTCGAGGAGGCGGTCCATGAACTCCACCCACTTCTCGCCCCACGCTTCGGAGACGTCGGGGAACATGAGGTGCGGGTTGCCGCCCATCCCCTTGTCGTAGAAGTTGGCGCACCACTGGCCGAACATCTCGACGTGGCGGTGGCCGGTGCCCATCTCGACCTGGAGGCCGCGGACGACCTGGTTGATGACGGCCACCGAGTTGTGCCGCGGGCAGCGGCTCTGGCAGGTGTAGCAGTAGTAGCAGTACCAGAGGCTGTCGTCGGTGAGCAGGCTCTCGTCCCCCTCGAGGGCGCGGCGCGCGATCTCGCGCGGGGAGTACTCGGTGAAGCGCGCCGCCGGGCACCCCGACGTGCAGATGCCGCACTGGATGCAGCTCTGGAAGCCGTCCTTGTGGTCGTGCATGCGCGGGTCCTCGAGGATGCGCCGGACGAGCTCCGGGTCGCGCTTCGGTGCTGAGGTGAAGCTGTTGTCGGCGATGATCGCGTACGGGTTCGTGGGTCTCTTCTCATCAGGCATCGGTCGCGGCCTCCGGGGGTGTCGCTGCGGCCGCGAAGAACTCGGGCCAGAAGTGGACGGGGACGTCGAGCTTGAGCTGCCGCGCGGCGGAGCGCACGTTGTCGCGGCACAGCACGCACGGGGTGACGATCGGCGCCCGCTGCTCGGCGGCGTAGCGAAGCAGGCGCACGCTGCCCTTCGTGGCGCCGCTGTACATGCCGCCGAGGGCGCCGCAGCAGGCGCTGTGCAGGGTCGGAAAGTCGAGGCGCATGTCGACGCCGGCGAGCTCCGCGGCGGCGGCCAGTGACGCCAGGGCGGCGTCGCGCTCGGCGAGGCAACCGACGTAGGGGACGAAGGCGGGCGCGGCGGCGCGCAGGGCGAAGCCCTGACGCCGCGCCCGCTCGGTCAGCGCGTCCCAGAGCGGTGCGGTCGCGATGCCGGCCTCCTCGAGGCTCGCGTCGCACGCCGGGCAGGCGGTGTAGACGAGCTCGTCGGGGCGGAAGTGGCTCGGTACGGCGCCGCGGCTCGGGTGGCCGCAGCAGCCGGCGCCCGGCGCCTCGTCGAGGACGACGCCGAAGGCCGCGGCCACCTCGTGGACGCGGGCGTGCAGGGCGCCGTCCTGGGGCAGGGCGCAGCCGGCGTAGAAGGGCAGGGTCACGGCGTCGGAGCCGGCGGTCTCGGCCGCCCTGCGGGCGGCCGCCGCCCCGGCCCCCCGCCGCCCGGGCAGCACCTGGGTCGCCGCCTTGAGGCCCGCCTCGGCGGCGCCGACGAGGTCGCGCGGCACGTGGCCGCGGCTCGCCATCGTGGCGCCGAAGGCGAGGTTGTCGATGCGCGGGTACCGCCCGAGCCGCCGCGCCGCGACCTCGGCCGCCGAGCGCTCGGGGCAGCGCAGGCGGCCGCTCTCGCGCTCCAGGGCGCGCAGCCGCGCGAGCACGCCGGCCACGTCGATGTCCATGCGGCAGGCGTCGGTGCAGGCCCCGCACTCGGTGCAGCGCCAGAGGTCGTCTGAGTCGAGGACGGCCTCGATCTCGCCGGCGAGCACGAGGCGTACGAGCCGGCGGGGCCCGCGGTAGAGGTCGCGACCGTTCGGGCAGCTCGAGGTGCACTGGCCACACTGGTAGCACATGCGGCACTGCTCGGCGAGCTGCTCGAACTCGGCCGTGACGGCGTCAGTGTACGTGGGCACAGCCTTCACCTCCCACGCAGGAGGGCGTCTCGGACCCCGTGAGCAGGGCGAGCTCGCGCTCGAGGGCGGCGAGCTCGGCGGCGTCGCCGGTCGCCCGCGCGTGGAAGAGCCGCAGGCGCCGGGCCACGCTGGTGCGGTCGACGGCGCAGAGGTGCCACTGTTCGATCGGCACGTCGAGCCCGGCCTCGGCGAGCAGCTCCTCGGCAAGACGCCGCTGCTCGGCCGCGCTGGCGTCGCCGCTGCGGTAGTGGCAGCGGCCCTCGGCGCACCCGGCGAGGAAGACGCCGGCGGCGCCGAGCCGCACGGCCTCGACGATGTGCAGGGCGCTGACGCGGCCGACGCAGGGCAGCTCCACCAGCCGCACGCTCTCCGGGTACTGGTCGCGGTGCTGGCCGCTCAGCGTCAGCGCGGCGCCGGCGCACTCCTTGCAGTAGAAGCCGACGATCGGCCGGTCCACGCCGCGCGTCAGGGTGGCGAGGCGGCCGAAGAGGGCCTCGTCGCTGAGGTTGTGGGCGATGGCGACCTCGGGGCACACGGCCGCGCAGATGCCGCAGGCGCGGCAGACCTGGTCGTCGATGACGGCCAGCTTGCCGTCATCCTTCACCTCGGCCGGTCGGGGCGCATCGTCGGGCCGGTCCACCAGCGTGATGGCGCCGAAGGGGCACATCTGCAGGCAGGTGTCGCAGCCGACGCAGGCGGCCGCGTCGACCGTCGAGGCCGGCGTCTTGCGTCGTCCCGCGGAGCGCAGGAAGTTGTGGATCTCGCTGGCCACCGCCGAGGCCTCGGTCGTCACCTCGATGAGCGCCTTGGGCCCGGCGGCGGAGCCGCAGACGAAGATGCCCTCGCCCGACGTCTCGGTGGCGCGGTGCTTGCGGTCGAGGATCTCGACGAAGCCGTCCTCGTCGAGCTGGATGCCCAGCGTCTCGGCGAGCTCGTGGGTCTCGGCCGCGGGCACCATCCCCGCGGAGAGCACGACGACGTCGGGCCGCAGTACCATCTTGCGCGCCGCGGTGACGTCCTCGAGCTCGATGACCGGCCTGCCCCGGGAGTCG